>CAIVNT010000026.1 GCA_903907305.1 uncultured Ignavibacteriota bacterium | reverse complement strand
TTCGCCGTGGTGATGAACATGGCCTTGGAGAGATCGTAATCCACTTCAAGATAATGGTCATTGAATGTTGTGTTCTGCTGCGGATCGAGCACTTCCAACAATGCGCTGGATGGATCACCGCGGAAATCCATGCTCATCTTATCCACTTCATCCATCAGGATGACAGGATTGACAACACCTGCGCGTTTCATGGACTGGATGATCTTGCCGGGCATCGAACCGATATAGGTCCTACGGTGACCGCGGATCTCCGCTTCATCACGAACGCCGCCGAGTGACATGCGGACGAACTTGCGTCCTAATGCGCGGGCGATCGATTTTGCGAGCGAGGTCTTACCGACGCCGGGAGGACCAACGAGGCAAAGGATCTGTCCTTTCATTTCTTTCACAAGATTTAATACCGCGATGTGTTCAAGGATGCGGTCTTTCGGTTTTTCCAATCCATAATGGTCCTCATCGAGGATCTTCTTCACATGGTCGATCTCCAGATCGTCCTTCGTCTTCTTCGTCCACGGCAGACTGACCATCCAATCCAGATAATTGCGGATAACGCCGAACTCGGGGGACATGGATGGGGTCTTCTTGAGCTTGTTGAATTCCTCTATCGCTTTTTCGTAAGCGTCTTTCCCCATTCCGGATTTCTCGATATCCTCTTTCAGTTTTGCAAGTTCCGGTGTTCCTTCTTCTTCGCCCAGTTCATCCTGCAGGATCTTGATCTGTTCCTGAATGAAATACTTCCGCTGCGTCTTCTGGATGTTCTCGTGCACCTTTGTGTCGATCTCCCTTTCGATCTTCAGGATGGAGATCTCGGAATTGAGGATGCGGATCACTTCAAGATACTGCTCTTTCAGCACATTCAGTTTCAGGATCTTCTGTTTCACTTCCACCGTCTGCAGGATATTTGCAGCAACATAATAAAGGCGGCGCTGAACATCCTTAATGTTCTCGAACGCGGCAAGTGCTTCGGGAGGAATATTCCTGTTTGCGCGGACATATTCCGAGAACAACGATGATGCGTGACGAACGATCGCATCCATCTCCGTCGTTTTATCGTCCGATTGAAATGTCGTGGAGATCTCCGCCATCATGAATTTGTCATTCGGGAGGAACTCTTTGATCTGTCCCTGCACTGTACCGTCCACCAGGATCTTCATCAGATTGTTCGGCAGTTTCAGGATCTGAACGATCTTTGCGACCGTTCCTTCATTATAGATATCATCCTTTCCCGGATCTTCCACGGTAGGATCCTTTTGAGAGACAAGGAAGATGAATTTGTTATTCTCCAGGGCATGATTCGCTGCGCGGAGTGATGATTCGCGCCCCACAAGGACCGGAAAGATCATATACGGGAAAATGACGACATCACGCAGCGGCAATACGGGCAGCGTATGCGGAATGGAGTCGAGCGTTTCTACGGTTTCGTCGGTTTTAATGATGATTTCTTCGGCCATATTCGGTTTCAGTTATAAGAAAAAAGAGCGTTGACGTAAACAATTATTCCAGTAAGCGAAATATTTTAATAATGCTTTGCCAGAACTATCAGTGAACGGATACGAGACCAGTGCAATATCACCTTTGTTCACCGAGAGTGTTCACAGAATAGTGAACATCTTCATCCTTTAAAAAGTCGTATGTTTTGGATTGCGATGCCACCCGCTTGATACCTTCGGTCAACATGTGCTCATCGATCTTCGAAAGTAGAAATTCAGTGAAATCCGAAACTTCCATTAACTTATTTTCCGGAAGAAGCTGAAGTTTATCGATTGTCAGTTGTCGTAATTCTTCTCGGCTCATACGATTAGGATAGAAGACAGAAAAAGCGGACATCGCCGCTTTTTATAGAAGTATTTCTTAAAGATAATCAGATTTTATTGGTGAAGCAAACAGGCCTTTTTTGATTAAAAAAAGCAAATACGCCACAGAGGACACAGAGAATTGTTTCAAGTAAGATGTAACCGTCACTTTTAAAATAATGGTCAGAGGAAATAAAAGCTGACCGTCACGTCTACGAGGTCGTAGGCTTTTAAGATGACGGTCATCTTCTCAACAATTATTGCGGAAGTTTGTGTTTGGTGGAATGATACAGGTATGAACCGGTGAGAGCACCCGCCAGTGTGAAGAATGCCGGATACTCCCCTGCGCCGATCTGTGCAAAGATCGGTCCGGGACATGCACCCGTAATGGCCCAGCCGAAACCGAACATCATGCCGCCGATAATGAATCCTTTTGTGAATTTTTTTTCACCATACTGAAGATCTTCACCGTTGAGTGCTTTCACTTTCAGTGCTTTGATGATCTGAATCGATATGGCACCGACAACGACGGCGGAACCGATAATGAGATACATATGCAGTTCTTTGAACTGAAACATATTCTGAATGCGAAACCAGCTGATCACTTCCGCTTTGGTGAGGACGATACCGAACAGGATGCCGAAGATTATGTAGGTAATGTTTTTCATCGTTCTCTCCTTAAAATAAAGACACTATGAATGTGTAGAGGAGTCCGCCTGCAAAAAATGAGAGCGTTGCTTTCAGACTTGCGGAAGAGAGGATCGATAGACCGAAGATGGAATGACCGGAGGTGCATCCATTCGCATAGCGGGTTCCGAATCCCACCAGAATACCGCCGGCAAATAATTTCGCATAACCCGGAACTGAATAATAGTGCTCGGGAAGAAAATGCAGCGGTGCGGAGGAAAGGAATTTCGAGACGATGATTGCGCCGATGGTAATGCCGATCACGAAGAAAAGTTTCCAGCTGTTCTCTTTTTCCTTAAAATTGAAGATCGCTTTCTTGGCATCCGGCGAAGCGATCATACAGATGTGATCGAATGCGGATGATATGCCGAGCATTTTATTGCTGATGATGAGCACGGCGGGGACGAACAGACCGATGATCGGTCCTGCGATATACCAGTTCCACGGTTCAAAAAACCAGTTCATAGTTAATCCTTTCTCTTTTTTGTTCGTTACTACAGAGTCACAGAATAATGATACATACACTTATCTGATCAACTTTCTTACCTCTGTGCCTTTGCGGTAAAAAAAAAGTCTTTCGTTGCCGAAAGACTTTTCACGTGAAAGCAATACAATGATCAGTCATTCAGCATAAGCGGAATATCTGTAGACAACACTGTATTGTATGGAATTGTTTTACTTTCATTGAATGTAATATACAAATTATGCCGATGTATGCAACATGATCATCTCCCGAAAGTTCTAACCTTCGATACAGCCAGCGCTGCGTCTCAACATTAGAAATTCGTCTTATAGAATTGACCCGAAAATGATCCTGAAACGTCGATATATGTTTTGCCACTGTCCGACGGATTCTCGGTTATTCCTTTGAAGGTACCGGAGATCGCTGCGCTGCTGACGGACGTGATCAGCACCCTGGCGGAGAAAATCTGCAGATCTTTTCCGTTCACCAAGAGCACTGCCGTTGCAAAGGATGAATCTCCGGCAGAGACCGGCGGCGGAAAATACGGACTCAGGTGAAATTGGAATGTGGTATCGGCATTCCAATCCAGTTCACTGCGAACCGATAAATATTTTTGACGGTCAAGTACGATGGTCACGCTTCGGTCGGTTACGTGACCGTTCTTCACGTTGAACGACACCGGTGCCGAGGTATAGGTCATTTCCGCCGGACGCAATTCCACGACATTCAGTGGAAACTCCTGCACGGATTGTGTTTGAGTGCCGGTGAAGCGAACCGTGGTGGAGCCGAACTTCTTTCCTCTGAACGAGACATATCCTCCTGAAGCGTAGGTCATATCGGCCAACGTGGTGTCGAGCATTTTCACCGTTACTCCATAGTTGCCAAAATTAAAGGAATATCCTCCCGATGTTCGGA
>CAIVNT010000025.1 GCA_903907305.1 uncultured Ignavibacteriota bacterium | reverse complement strand
CGGCCAACGGCGGAGATGCTCAGCAGAAAGTGATTGTCAATAAAAGTACTGTTCCCGTTGGTACGGCGAAATTAGTGTTTGATGCGATCAAGAAGCATGGCGCGAAAAACTTTGATGTCGTTTCCAACCCGGAATTTCTGCGCGAAGGATTCGCCGTAGAGGATTTTATGAAGCCGGACAGAATCGTGATTGGTACGAAGACAAAGTATGCGACGGAGCGGATGAAAGCACTCTATGAACCATTCGTCCGGCAGGGAAATCCGATCATCGAAATGGACACGGCAAGTTCCGAAGTAACAAAATATGCAGCGAATTCATATTTGGCAATGCGTATCACCTATATGAATGAACTTGCGAATTTCTGCATTAAAGTTGGCGCAGATGTTGACCTGATCCGAAAAGGGATGGGTACAGATTCCCGGATCGGAAAAAGATTCCTCTTTCCGGGTATCGGATATGGCGGATCGTGTTTCCCGAAAGATGTCAATGCGTTGATCAAAACATCCATTGATGCCGGATCGGAGATCAGACTCCTGAGTGTTGTGGATGAAGTGAACAAGAAACAAAAAGAAGTTCTTGTGAATAAGATCTTGAAATTTTACAATAGCGACATTCGCGGGAAACATTTTGCAGTGTGGGGTCTTGCATTCAAACCGAATACGGATGATATGCGCGAAGCACCATCGGTCGTGATCATCAACAAACTCATGGAACATGGCGCAACAATCAGCGCGTATGATCCGGCAGCAAACGAGACAGCGAAATTTGAATTAGGCGATACAATCACCTATGCGGACAATGAATATAAAGCGCTGGACAACGCCGATGCCTTGCTGGTGTTGACCGAATGGAATGAGTTCCGGAATCCTGATTTCAACATCATCCGTTCAGCCTTGAAACAGGCAGTGATCTTCGACGGGCGGAATATCTTCGATCCGGTTAAGATGAAAGAAATTCGATTCACGTATTTCGGTATTGGCAGAAAACCGGTAATCGTGTCATAATGAGCGTTTCACCACACCTGCCCGACTGACCTAAAGTTGTATATCGTCGGTCAGGCGGGGAGGACACAGAGAATTGTAGGTCGAAGCGCCGCTTCGACAAGCGGCAAAAAGTGAGAAGTGTTTCACCACACCTGCCCGCCTTCTGCGGATATGCCGTCAGGCGGGGAGGATACAGAGTATTGTAGGTCGAAGCGCCGCTTCGACAAGCGGCAAAAAGTGAAAAGAGTTTCAACACGGAGTCACTGAAACACAGAGAATATTGTATATCGAAACATTGCTTCGACAGGGCAATAGTGTCGACGAGATGTTAATATTTTATTACACACAAAGTCTAGTATCAAGCATCCAGCATCAATTTATTTTTCTAATCCAGCATCCAGCATCGAAGGAATTTGTATTCAATGAAAACATCAGTAGTCACCGGCGGTGCAGGTTTTCTTGGCTCACACTTATCGGAGCGGTTGCTGAGTGAAGGACATAAGGTGATCGTTCTTGATAATCTGCTCACAGGCTCTGTTGGCAATATCGAACATTTGTTTTCCAATCCGAACTTCTCTTTCGTGCAGTATGATGTAACGAATTTCATCCATGTGCCGGGCGATGTCCATTACGTGTGGCATTTTGCTTCGCCGGCAAGTCCCATCGATTATCTGAAATTTCCTATACAAACATTGAAAGTAGGATCGCTTGGAACGCACAAAGCGCTCGGATTTACGAAAGCGAAGAATGCACGGTTCCTGATCGCTTCAACATCAGAATGCTACGGCGACCCGGAAGTGCATCCGCAGGTGGAGGAGTATTGGGGGAATGTGAATCCTGTCGGACCGCGCGGAGTGTATGATGAAGCGAAACGATTTGCCGAAGCGATGACGATGGCATATCACCGGTATCATGGTGTTCAGACACGCATCGTTCGGATATTCAATACATATGGTGAACGAATGAGGGTAGAAGACGGACGCGCAATTCCGGCGTTTGCTTCACAAGCGTTGCGCGGCGAAGATGTGACGGTGTTCGGCGACGGTTCACAGACCAGAAGCGTTTGCTATGTGTCGGACCTTATCGACGGGATCTATCGGCTCATGATGTCCGACTATGCGATGCCGGTGAATATCGGCAATCCCGAAGAGTTGACGATGCTGGAACTGGCGAAAGAGATCATCGCAATGACGAACAGCACTAGCAAGATCATCTTCAAAGAACTTCCAACGGATGATCCTAAAATTCGCCAGCCTGATATTTCTAAGGCGCGCACTCTTTTGGGATGGGAACCGACGATACAACGGGCTGTCGGTCTGAAACGCACCATCGAATATTTTAAGACAAAGATATAGTTGTATCTACAGAGGTCACAGAGGATAAGGAGACTATCACAATAGCCAATTGATAAGCGATCATCTTCCATCACGTGAATATACGGGAATGTGATATACAGTTTTTTAAACGATGTATCAATATCGTTCATGAAATAATAATTCAATTGTGAGTATAGTCCATAGCAAATAAAAAATACATATATCGATACTTTATGAAAAAAGAAAACAACGCACAATATAT
>CAIVNT010000024.1 GCA_903907305.1 uncultured Ignavibacteriota bacterium | reverse complement strand
TAATAAAGAGATCGCTGTCGTTGGGATTGAGCGTAATGGCATGATCGTAACAATCCAATGCTTCAGTGTAACGGAAGAGATTGTTCAGGATCATCCCTTTGCGCATCCAAGCATCGGAGGAATATGGAGCAAAGTCCACTAATTGTGAAGCAAAGGAGAGCGCATCATCATATTTCTCTTTTTCAAAGTAATAACTGATGATCTCTTCCAGCGCTTCTATGCTTTTTAGTCCGTTTCCGCCGCGACGTAGCAATTCCTTAAAGCGTTCTATCTCCTCGTTACGGTCTCGCCGAGGGGACGAATCGCCTTCAAAATCATCTTCAAAATTGTCTTGGTCGTACGTGGACATGAGGGGAATACTTCGTTGGTGAAGGTGCTTTCTGTTAAACCAAATAAACAAAAAAAGGGGGGGGAAGTCAATAAATCTAATGCGAACAATTTATTTTCTTTGAAAAGCCACAAAAATAGGCGAAATTTGAACAGTTTATTGCCTCTATTCCCATCACTTAAACCAATGCTTGAAGTATCACCATGACCCCACTCAAAATACGAATCAATAGAATTTCAGAATTGACAAAGGATGTTTCTCTCCCGACCTATGCGACCGAAGGATCAGCAGGAATGGATATTTATGCGGCTGTGGATGGTGAAATGGTGGTGAAGGCCGGTGAGACGACGCTTGTCCCGACGGGATTTTCTATGGAAATTCCTGTCGGATATGAAGCGCAGATACGTCCGCGCAGCGGGCTTGCTTTGAAAAGCAGTATTGGACTGATGAACTCGCCGGGAACGATCGACTCCGATTACCGCGGTGAAGTGAAGATCGTCTTTACCAATTATGGAAAGAATGATTTTGTGGTGAAGCGGGGAGACAGAATTGCTCAAATGGTGGTGGCAACGTATCAACGTGTGTTGTGGGAAGAATCCACTCAATTATCCGAAACAGCACGCGGCTCCGGTGGATTTGGTCACACGGGAATTTCAAAACAATAAGTATATTCCATTATGGCACGACAAAAAAAACAGATCGAAACAGAAAAAGAGCGTCCGGTGATCACGAACGGTGATGAGGCCGGCTTGAAACCGGTCTCGACAATCGATACGATCGTCATTTCAGCCGGACTTGTCCTGTTATTCTTCCTGCTATATTCACTGGAGAGACTCATATCGCCGTTCCTCATTATGGGAACGATCATTTTTCTGCTCTATCCTTTACGGGACAATGCTGTTGCAAAGAATATCATGGTCCTCTCCATAACATTGTTCTTGTTGTGGTTTCTGGTCACCATTGAGTCGATCCTTTCTCCATTCATTCTTTCATTGTTCCTTGCGTATCTGTTCCATCCAATCGTTACAAAAATGGAAACAGCGCTGAAGATGCCGCGATGGACATCCGCAGTTTTTATTATCTGCATCAGCATCGCACTCGTCATCGTTCTTCTTGTGCTCGGACTTCCGCATATCATCGCACAGTTCGAAGGAATCCTGTTGGCCATCGGAACGATCTCAACGCAATTCGTTGAGTGGGTGCTGGACGGCCGCTTCATCCGGGTGATGCAGAAATACGGTATTTCGATGGAGCAGTTGCGCGGTATGCTGACGAACACGATCGCTCCGCGCGTGGAAGATATTCTGAAAGGGATTTTGAAAGGGACATTCGGTATCGTGAACGGTCTGCAGGTGCTCGTTTCGGGAATTGTGAACATCGTTATCATTCCGTTCCTTACATTTTTCCTGCTGAAAGATTTTCCGCTTGTCCGTTATCGTATGAAGATGATGGTCCCGAGAAAAAGACGCATACAGTCCGTGCTGTTCTACCATCGCGTGGATGAGATCCTCGGCCGGTACATCCGTGGCACGACCATCATTGCCATCTTCGATGCGTTTGCTGTCTCAACGGGACTCTGGGTGATCGGCATCCAATATCCACTCGTACTCGGAATTCTTTCCGGCATGTTATTCTTTATCCCATATTTTGGATTCATCACTATCCTCTGTGTTTCGGCATTCGTTGCGTCACTGAGTATGGGTGCCTTGGCTCTGCCGGTGATCTCGACCGTTTCATTTCTCGGTGTTCTGCATATCGTGGAAAATTATATCCTCACCCCGAAGATCATCGGCGGAAAGATCGGACTTCATCCCGTTGTGCTGATCCTTTCGTTGTTTATTTTTGGATATTTTTTAGGATTCATCGGACTTCTTATTGCTATTCCCGCCGCCGCGATCATAATCGTTTCGATCAAAGAGTGGGAAATGAACAGAAAAAAAGAACTGCGTCAAGAGGACGACCCGTCACTGTAATCATCAGGGAATAAAAAATGTTTGGAAAATTATATCTTGTCGCCACACCGATCGGCAATCTGGATGATATGACATTCCGCGCTGTGGAAACGCTGAAGAATGTCGATATCGTCGTCTATGAAGAGCGGAAGGAAGGAAGCCGACT
>CAIVNT010000023.1 GCA_903907305.1 uncultured Ignavibacteriota bacterium | reverse complement strand
CATGAATTTGTGTCCGTTCAGAGGACCGTCCAGATTCAGGCTGCTGCCGAGCAGTACTTTTCCATTAACAGTATTCTTTATCTGAAAAATGCCGGCAGTTTTCGGTTTCTCTTTATATTCCCGGTTGATCTCTTGTCGTGTCTTCATTGGCGGACTCCTTTTTATTGTTGGGATTCCATCGCTGCTCGCTGAGAGCAACCGCTGTCCCGCAGACTGCGCCGAGAAGAACGATTCTCGCAATCTCAAAGACGTTCATCGATAAAGAAGCAGCTGCGAAGGCGAGGGAATCAAAATATTGGTATGAACCGATCAGCAGACCGATGATGGAGCCGAGGATCAATCCTGCTCGCAATCTTCGTCCCCGCTCCGGCACATGCAGATACAGCAATCCTACCACCGCAGCGAAGAAAACAGCGGCGGCGGTTTGACAGAGCAACTGCAGACCTACACGGGGGAGCGTCCTCGACCAAACGGAATTCACCGTCATTTCCGCGATACTGCCGGCAATGATCCCGATGATAACCCAGATTCGTTTCATCATATTGTCTCACTCTATCACGGTTTTTCTTAATGTGAGAATACCTTGTGCGAAAATCAACTCTCTTATTTCAATCAAAATGTCTTTCTGTGCGGTCCAAGGTATCATTTGTATGTTACGACCGGAATTCTGTCCGTACCCACATTTGCGGTCATTCGTGAATCGTTTTTCTTTGAATGAGAGATTTTGTAGTTTACAATCACACATTTCATCAATAAGGAAAAACAATGTCACAATCATCGCCTCAATCACATCAGACTGAACAACCGTCATCCTACCGCGTACGCCTTGCCAAATGGCGGGAAGTATTCTTTGCGCAGAAGTACCGGTTCGATCTGGGTCAATCGTTCCTGGTAATTGTTAATTTCACACTGCTCATCATCACGGCCAGCGACAAGTTGCAGATCTTTTTCGGCATTCCGCGGCTCCGCTCATTGCTGATCGTCATCGTCCCGCTGGGATTCATTGGGGTGTGGTTGTTCGGATTCTTCATGGACAGGGTGGTCCGCGCTGCACAGATGGCGGAACGCCAGTCCATTAAACGAAGCGAAGTGTGGACAAATCATATCGAGCAGATGGACAGACTGGAAGCGGAACTGAAAATCGTGAAACAATTGCTTGAGCAGAAAATGCAGTTGTGAATTGCGTGAGTTCAATTCCGTCCGGCAGCAAACGCCACCGGACGGTTGAACTCCACTCCCTTCACCTCCCCAGGAAAGGGAATGAACGGCCACACCATAAGGGTGAACAGTATGACCGTATTACCTGAATGAATTTCGGAAAGCGAAACCGCCAGTGCAATGATGCAAATGCATCATTTTATGCTCCTTCGAGTTCCGCCATCAGTGTTCGGCCAGCAGCTGTTTGTAATTGAATCAATCCTGAATTACATTGTTCTATAAATTTCTCCGCGTCTCAGCACCTCCGTGTTCATTCGGGAGGTAAAAATATAAATGTATGGCCATCAAAATATTCGTCACCGGCGGGACGTTCGACAAGGAATACAACGAACTGAACGGCACACTCTTCTTCAAAGAGACCCATCTCAATGAAATGCTTTCGCTCGGACGGTCCCGCATTGATGTTCACATCGCCACTTTGATGATGATTGACAGTCTGGACATGATCGACACTCACCGCGAGACCATTGCACGGCAATGCGCTTCGGCTCCCGAAGAAAAGATCGTCATCACGCACGGCACGGATACGATGGTGGAGACCGCGCAATATCTTGCTTCACGCATCACCGGCAAGACGATCGTCCTGACCGGCGCGATGATACCGTACAAATTCGGCAGTTCGGACGGACTCTTCAATCTCGGCAGTGCCCTCGCATTTGTGCAGACACTTCCGAACGGCATCTATGTTTCCATGAACGGCCGATACTTCCAATGGGACAATGTACGGAAGAACAAGAGTGCGGGTGAGTTCGAAGAGCTAAAATAATTGTCATAATAGTATGAGGATGAAATTGTGAAAACGGAAAAAATAACATCGGTCAAAATATTTGAAGAGAGGAAGGTGCGAAGTCATTGGGAT
>CAIVNT010000022.1 GCA_903907305.1 uncultured Ignavibacteriota bacterium | reverse complement strand
TATGTAAGATAATACTTCCCAAACAATTTTGTTTTCGGGAAAATCTGATATAAAAAAGTCGCTTCGGTAAAGATATTCCAAAGGGTCGGAAAACTCCTGCAGGATGGCTGCAATTTCATTGACGGGAATAACTGGCGGCAGCCCACAATCGAGGCTTCTTCATTCGAATCCATAAAAGCGATCGTTTTATCAATTGCCCCGTCCAGAATAACGGTGTCGGAATTCAAGAACAGTGTATAACGGCCGTTTGACTTACTGATCCCTTGATTATTCGCCGCAGCAAATCCGGCATTGAACGTATTCTTAATAACTATCACATTCGGGAAAGTCTCTTCGATCATCGATACCGTACCATCAGCCGATGCATTATCGACGATGATCACCTCAAAGACAGAGGACTTCGTCTCGGCATAAATTGAATCAAGACAGTTCTTCAGGATCTGACGGGTGTTATAGCTAACGATGATGATGCTTACGTCAATCATTGGAAATCACTCTGGGCGTAAAGTTTCGCTGCATTTTTCTCCTGCCGATTTGATAATCGAGCACGATTGCGACACATAATCCGATGATCAAATAGACCAGAAGGTATCCGGCTATTGTCACTAAATAGAACAGACTCATCGCCACCATTACTTGAAGATATGAGAGGACAACCAAATCAACATACGAATTCGTCCTTTTATATCGGAACCAACTCAACGATGTCAGTATCCCGATGATATACGGACCAAAAATGATACCAACAAGACCAAAATCGGAATGCAACTCACGCAGATACGTTCCGGTGTTCGCCGTCGTCGGGGTCCTGAAGAATTTTTGGTAGGTATCAACTTCCGTATCAAATCCAAACTTAGCTAACAAACGGAAGAACGGCGCAAAAGTGTTTGCACCGGTGAATCTCTCCTTTTCATCGTCCTTCAGGTATTGATTTAGAACGGCATAATTACCGGTGAGATAAAGATAGATCGAAGGGGTGATGAAACTCGCTCCTTCAAGTTTTTTCAGCGAAGAGCCTGCACCGACGAGTTTCTCATTTACATGCCGTGTGGAACGAACCAACTCGCTGCCTGCGAACAAAAGCAAAATGGCCACAGTGAACATGGATATTTTTTTTAGACTGAATACCGAGCGCTGCGAAAGAGGTTCTTCCTCTGTCCTATCGATCAGAAAATATCCGTTCGTAAAGAGGATCGCCGCCATAATCATCATTGCGCGACCCATGCTCGAAAGGTCAACAATGATACTGATGAGAATAGGAAGGATTGCCACAAACTTGATCTTCCCGATTTTCGCCGTGTACACTCCGGCAAAAAGAGTCGCCGGCAGACAAAGGAATTTGAAGTATGGCAATGTTCCTTTAATTCCGTCTGCAACGCGAATTGAATACAAAAATGCTCCCCGAAGAATCACATTCGCTACACTGCCGAACATATGGACCAGAACGTACCATGTTTGTACTGCCGCCGCAAATGAAATAATGATCAATACCCATAACATCTTTTCCAAAATCTTCCGCTCGTGTTCCCTATCGTTATGAACGCTTTCAAGATCCATCGGAACAACGTTCGGTGAGGGAGCGGAAAGGGTCGGACTCGACCATTTGGCCAGCACCACCGTAATCGAACCAAGGATGAAGAGTAACCAACTACCGAACAATACAATCCATGTTTCCGTTTCCATTTGGTAATAGTTGATGAAGTGTGCATCATACAACAGAATCGTGAAACCCCAAATAAAGGAATAGATGCTCACATGGTTGAACAATTTACCGAAACACAATCGGCCAACAATGATACCTAAGGATCCTATGGATATTGCGAGCAATGTTATCATATTACTTTGTCATCGTCCATGCCGAAGTCGCATCATATACTTCTTGTCTGTATCATCGAGAATAACTTTCCAGACAATCCCTACATATAGAATCAACAGGAGCAATGTGACGGCTATTCTGAGAAAAAGACTTTCAATGATGGTTACAATTTCGAACGTCAGCAAAAATGTGACGGCTGCCCCTAAGGGATAGAGTATCATTCTATGCAGCGGAATCCGGAAGGAGAACCGTTCAATGCGATATTCGACTGCCATCAGATGTAATACCGAATCAACAATAACCCTACTGCTCCATGCAACCGCCGCACCAATAACACCGATAAGTGGTATCAGAATCACATTCAACATCACAACAAGCGGCAATTCTATCGAATGCAACTTGGCAGGAATATCGGGGCGATTATAGGCATGGAGAACCGTATTTGGAATTTGAGCGATCGAGTTAAAGAATAGTCCAACCGCGAGGATCCGGAAAATATATACCGTTTGCTCTGCAAAAGCCGGTCCCATCCACAGACCCACAATCTCCCGTGTAAAGATGATGAAACAAAACGTCACCGGAATTGAAAGAATGACTAAATATTTCAATGAGCGTGAATATAGCGATCTTGCAACATCACCTTGATCATCGCTCGCAGCCTGAGCACTCATTGCGGGAAATAACGTCAGGGTAAAACTCATTGTCAGAACGAGCAGCCGTGACAATGCTTCTTGGGGAACACTATAATATGCGACGGCACTTAAGGTCAGAAACATTGCGATGAAAATTCGGTCAATATAAAGATAAAGCGGACTGATGATCTGTGAAATAAAGACCCACCCACCGAAGGACCATATTTTTTTAAAAGCATTGCGTTCAATAAATTGGACTGAATGGTAAAACCCCGGATATATTTTTATCATTGAAACTGCAACGACCAATGTTAAAACGATCCTCGACACCACTGTCAAGAGAACGATTGAGTATACCGAATATTGGAAATGAACCAGAAGGATCGAACCCACCCATTGCACGACCCCGATCGCGATCTGAAAGATGTTGACCTGATCGAACCGTTGGATCGCCATCTGAAAACCTTTCAGCGTTCCATACAGCAGCATAAATGGTACACCAAAAGCAGTCAATCTGAACATCTCAAGTGCATCGTGCCGATATTGCGAACCGATGCTGAGCATTCGGTCCATAATGAGAGGAGCACAGAAGTAAACAATTACTCCACTGATCAGTCCGACACCGAACGTGCTGATCATTGATGTCCAAATGATCCTGTGTTCCTGAACGGTATCTCCCGCCGCCCGCACCTCTGCGATAAACTTTGTATTTGCTCTGCTGATGCCAAAGTCGAGTAGCGTAAAGTAACCGATTACAGCCCAAACAAGGGCCAAAAGACCAAATTGATCCGGGCCGAGTCCCTTGATGAGAATGGGAATTCCCCAAAATGCCAACGCAAGATAAACCCCTTGCGAAAGAAGATTCAGCAACGTATTCTTCGTAAGGGTACTTACTACTGTCGATGCAGCGGACGAAGACATTACGGCCTTACTCAAACAATGTCCGCCGGCATCCGGTAGAATCTGACCACTCTCTGTACGATGTTGATCAACTTTTCTTCAAAATCCGGAACTCCGCTCCGTCTCAATCTCAGAATAATACTCATAACAAATACCATTGAGATCGAAAGAGCAAAGATCCCGAATGTCGACAGCAGCACGATCAATGACCTCTGCGGTTTTGTCTTCTTTTCAGGTTTCACGGCTTTATCCAAAACCAGAAGAACAGGTACATCCTTTTGTTCTTCTATACGAGATTGTTCATACAATGGAACGAGGAATTCTACGATCTTTTGCTGTATCACAAGTTCGCGATAGAGTCTCAGCGAAGATATCCCCGTCTGAGGGATCGTCGACACCTTCTTTTGTAATTCGTTCAACTCCATTTGCAATTGCTGAAGTGCATTGTTATCGGACGACACACTTTTCTGCAAAATGGAATATTCCAATTCCTTTTTCATTTTCATGACATACAACGATGCGACTGCATCAAAACCGGATGTTTGCTCCGGTGTAATGATAATGCCGCTCTTTTCCTGATATTTCCGAAGCGATTCCTCCGCCTGAAAGAGCGTCTGATTCGCTTCTTTTAACCGCCGCTCAATGAATTCACGATTACTCTTCGCTTCACGAGTGCTTATTCTCATATTTACTTCGTTCAGCACTTCCAGAAAATAATTGCTCATTTCAGCGACCCTATTGGGATCTTTATCCAGCACCTCGATAACAATATTCTCATCCTCGCCATCCTCAAATCGCGTATTTTCAGATAACTCTTTGATGGTTTTTTCCAAAGAATGTTCAGGCAAATCATAGACATTTATCAGATCGAACTTCTGGATAACTTTCTCCATTGTCGTCCGACTCTTCAAAATTGCAAAATAATTATACGTATTGGCTTTCTGTCCAAACCCCCCCAGTTTACTTAACCCGGAAATACCCTTCAGGACAGAACTTGTTGAGCTTAAACTGCTCAGAAGATCCGGCTGTTTCGGCGAAAGCAATGATGTTGATGCTTTATACCAATTCGGCAGCAGGAAACTAATTATCAACGACAATACGAGAGCAATCACAGTATTGACAAAGATGAATTTTCTCCAGGAATATAGAGTGGAAAAATGTTTGATCGAATTCGATTGCTGATCCATAGCTTTAGATACCTTTTAATTGATACTATGACTGCATTCACAGGGCACAATGCCGAGAAAAAATTCTCAGCAATGGATTATTTTGTCACCAGGATAGCCAAACTTGCAATTGTTGCGACGATACCGAACACCTGGCTATAGACTGTCAGATAATAATTGAATGGACGGTATGGTTCTTTG
>CAIVNT010000021.1 GCA_903907305.1 uncultured Ignavibacteriota bacterium | reverse complement strand
GATCGTCAATTTTGACGCCATCTCAAAAAGTTCTGTCGTTCCGCTGATCGACTCCATGAGCGGTGCCGGAGCTACAATTCTGCAGGATATGCTGGCTGAACATTCCGTAGAATCACGCACCATCTTCGGTATTCCGAATGAATCATTCTCCGGAAGATTCGCTGAACCGATCGAAAAGAATTTGAGACCGCTCTCCGATGAACTGCAAAATGGGACATTCTCTCTCGGCGTTGCAACGGACGGTGATGCCGACCGGCTGGGAGTATTGCTGGAGAACGGCGAATGGCTCAGCAGTCAAGAGACCATCCTTCTGCTTACCGATTATTTGAAAAGGACGAAAAATATCTCCGGCGATGTCATTAAGACCTCTTCTGTGACGAATCTCTTGAAGGCGAACTTCGAAACGGATGAATGCACGGTTCACGATGTGCAGGTCGGTTTCAAATATATCTGCGAGAAGATGATCGAGACCAATGCGGCGTTTGGCGCTGAAGAGAGCGGCGGATACGGATTCAAAGGCCATATTCCTGAACGGGACGGCATCCTCTCGGCTCTGTTGTTCATTGAGATGCTTGCATCATCTCCGTTCAACATGCTGAGCGAATATGTTGCTGAAAAACGGAAAGCGTTCGGAGAGATCTTCTATGACAGGATCGATCATCCCTATCATAAAGAGGATCGGAATGACAAATTACCGATGCTCGCAAAGAACGCTCCGAAGATGATCGCCTCATTTACCGTGAAAGATTCTGCACTGTTCTACAGCAGCCGCGGCATTGTGAACGGATTGAAATTCTCGTTTGACGGAAAAGCGCGCTGGCTCCTTCTCCGTTCTTCTGAGACCGAGCCGCTTATCCGTATCTACGCCGAAGGTGAATCGATGGAAGAAGTAAAGAATATTCTGAATGCCGGAATGGATCTGGTAGAACGTCAATGAGGAATGGAGCATCCCCCTATGCTGTCAGGTAGCGACTGTTCATGCTGAGCAAGTGTCGCAATTCAAAATATCATCCTTCCCCCAAAGGGCTCCCTTCGGGAGGTGCGTCCCGATTAAAAAACAAATCGGGACCTTCTCTCTACGAGCCGTAGGCAGGATGAACAATAATTGCGACACGCGCCGAAGCACTCTAAACTCTTATGCTGACAGCAATGGGGTATAATCCCCTTCTATTGAAAAGGATTATGAAAAAGATCACTGATAAAAATAACGCTGCAGAACTCTTACAAACTCTCTCCGGCGAATTCGCCGTCATCAAGAATCCGGAGTATATCCATCCTGCATTCGAACTGGCGCCGCTCGCTCCGAAACTGACATCACCGCTCGAATCACTCACGGCAGCAGTGATGGATATGGACGGGACGACGACAACCACCGAAGAACTGTGTATCCATTCATTGGAATTCATGATCCGGAAGATGAGCGGAAAGTTCACCGCCGATGAGTGGATCGGACTGGATCATACACTCGATTATCCGAATATCATCGGGAACAGCACGACGAAGCATGTGGAATATCTCATTTCCAAATATCATGGACTGTTCGATCAGACTGAGATCAAGCGTGCATATCTCTTTGCTGCAGTATGGACGATCATCGTGGGACTTGATCAAAAACGGAAAGAGGAAGTAATAATCAATCTCACCAATCTGAATCTTGCCGGGTTGATGAAGTCCCCTTTCTTTTTAGAACTCGCTGCATCACCTGCCGCAGTCAACGATCGTGAAAATGAGATCGGTGAGAAATTAGTGAAGCAGTACGGCAGCATATTTCCGGAATTGACCCGCACCGATCTTGTGAAACTCGGCATCGACATCTATTATCAGCGCTATCATGCCATCCTTCAACGTATCAAGCGAGGTGAGAGCAGACAGATCTCTGCGGAGCTGTTCAATGATCCTGAGAAACGCCTCATCCAGCCGATGCCGGGGATCCTGTTCTTCCTCAGTTTGATCAAAGGGTGGCTCGGGAATGAGGCGGTGGACCTCATCCCTTCTCTGTTGAAGGATTACGAATTGAAATCAGGAACACCATTCACTGCGCAAAACATCGGCACTCTTCAACAACGGATCAGCCGGTTGAGCGATCATTTCGTTAAGGATCCTGCGAAGGTCTCCATCGTGACATCTTCCATCTTCTATGAAGCGGATATCGTGATGGGCGAAGTGTTCAGCGTATTGTCCGCTCAATTAAGGACGCTTCCCCTCTCCGAAGAACGGAAGAACGCGATAGCACAGAAACTGGAGCATTACCGGAACACATACGATGCGTTCATCACCGCCAGCGATTCCACCGAGATCCGTTTGAAACCGCACCGCGATCTGTACAGCATTGCTCTTCATCAGCTGAATGTTCCTGTAAAGGAATTCGGAAATGTGATCGGTTTCGAGGACAGCGAGAGCGGCACCATCGCCATCCGTGCAGCCGGCATCGGACGATGTATCGCTGTGCCGTTTGCTCAAACCAAAGGACATAATTTCGAAGCGGCAACAATGGTCAGTTACGGCGGTGTTCCGGAAGTTGTTTTGACACATAATGTGTTCTTTACGCCGTGACGGTTGTTAATTTCACGTAGAACGTATCTCAAAAATTATTTTACGTAGTAATTTTGTCATTCCCGCACGTTTTTGACGGGAATCCATGAAACTGGACCCACGATAAGAATTCCGCTTTATGAATCCCGCTCCGCGCGGAATCCGAAGAGCGGGACATTCGGGGTGACAAAGGTGTTTTTGAGATAGGTTCTAATGCTGTTTCTAAAAAATAATATTGCAAATAATAATGTTCATGCTGAGCAAGATGTCGCTGCTAATAAATCCTTCGGCGCATGCCGACCTGCCTGCCGGCAG
>CAIVNT010000020.1 GCA_903907305.1 uncultured Ignavibacteriota bacterium | reverse complement strand
CTGTTCGTTGCAAGTGTCGGAAATTCATTGACAAGTCCTTTTAATACCACGATGTCACCGCGTTTAACGCTGGTAAAACCATTCGCATCGAAAGATGTTAATGATCCGCTGTAGTTACAGAAGATACTCGTCCACGGTTGTGCCGCAGCGGCACCGGTATCGGAAACAACAAGAGTCTTTCCTTGCGAATTGAATGTGATCTCCATCGGGGGGATGTTGACCAATGCAGTGATCTCTACTTTTTGTCCGTTTTTCGGCGAGACTTGTTTTGTCCAGATAGCATTCACAACATATCCGGCGCTGTCAACAGCTTTCAGAGAATCCAGCGGAACTTCCTGGATCGATTTGATCGTCGAGATCGAGAATTGCGCCTGCAACGACATGGTCGCTGCAAACAGCAAAGTAAACAGTAATATTTTCTTCATGGTGCTCTTCCCTTCAGTTGGTGATTGATGTTTGTTATTACAACACTTATTTAACGATTGCAAATTTTCCGCGTTTTATTTCTCCATTCGAAAGATCTTTCACGGTGAACAGATAGAGTCCCGTTGCAAGGGCCTGATCATATTTTGTGATAAGATCCCAGGCATGTTCACCGCCGGCGAATTGTGCTGGAACGCCGATACCGGCGAAGTCATTGAACCATTTTATGCCCGTGCCGTCGTACGTTGCGGCATCATGATTGAACTCGGCAACGAGATCACCGGTCAATGTAAATATCTTGATCTCCGCTTTTGCCGGGAGATTGTAAAAATATATTTTTCGTGAACGTTCGCCGACCTGGTCCCATGCAGCATTCGCATAATATGGATTGGGATACACGCCGATCTCATCATTACTGTTCGATGTCGCGGGCGTTCCTGTCACCACACGTTTAATGACCGTGGCTGACTCGAGTGATGAAACACCGATCACTGAATCTCCCTGATCGTACGCCGACACACCATAGAGATACTGCCAGCCGTTCAGATTCGTCACTTTGTCGTTTGCCGGCGGATAACGGTACCAATACTCCGTTGTATCGCCTGAGAACTTGATGGGAGCAGAAAGTTTCACAGCGTTGAATCCGGTATTGTATCCCACGCTATTATCAGCACGATCATATTCTGCAACAAGATTCATGGAAAGAAGAAAATCAGTCGTGTTGCCGATATCTGCTCCTGCATTCGAACGATAGATCCTGTATCCTTCAAAATCCAATTTTTGAGTAATAGGATCGGGGGTCAACTCTGACTGCACACGATCCCAATAAATGATCGCCTGACGGTTCTCCACCACTGCACGAACTTTCGGCTGACGCGGCGGCTGCGGAAGTGTGAAGCGGGTGATCTTTCCGTTACCGTCCGAATCTTCATTCGGATCAAGGATATTATTTCCGTTCACATCTTCGCCGTTGTATGCTTTTTGTGCCCACCCTGCGGCACTCAATAGATTCTTCCTGAGGACAGGTCCATTCGTCGCAAGATAATCGTCGATCGGATTTGCTAGACCTGATTTCTTTGCCGCCATGACTGCAAATGAGACCTGAATGCTATCCCCCGGCTTCATCACTTTGAACGGTCCAACAGAAATGAGATCGATAAAACTGTTTGGTGCTACCCCGGGAGTTCCATCCGAAGTTGTAACGCCTGATGGACGGTTCAGTGATTCGATCTTTCCAACCGGCAGAGAGGATGCGAGCCGCAGATATTTCGCAGCGTCATTAATGGGGAATTGGAATTTTACTTCAGGATTGCT
>CAIVNT010000019.1 GCA_903907305.1 uncultured Ignavibacteriota bacterium | reverse complement strand
GTTCATCCTGCCTACGGCTCGTAGAGAGAAAGTCCCGATTTGTTGTTTAATCGGGACGCACCGAAGGATGATATTATGGATTGCGACACTTGCTCAGCATGAACAGTTGCTAACCTGACAGCATTAGGTAAACAGGGTGACCTACATATATTCTTTTATTGCCGGTCCTGACAGGCCCGCCAAAATGCACGGCGGGTAAAAGACCGAACCTACATTTCGGATCCGTCAAATCAGCGTTCTATTTACACTAAGGGCGAAATAATCTTCGCATGCGGTCCGAGCAACCCGCCACACAGCGCGGCGGGTAAACGCTCGGACCTACATTTTCTTTGTGACTTTGTGTGACATTGTTACCGTTTAATGCGGGCGCTGCCGCCCTTTGCCACATGGTTCAATTCTTCCAGCGTGATCATGCTCGAATCACCGCGCGTGGTCATCAGCATCGCGCCGTGCGCCACACCGTAGTTCACACATTCCTGCGGTGTCTTCGCGTTCAAAAAGCCGTATGTGAAGCCCGATGCAAATCCGTCTCCGCCGCCGACTCTGTCTTCGATCTCCAATGCGGGCATTGAGTGACCATCGTAGAAGGTTCCGTCGTTCCACATAATGGCGGACCAGTCATTGATACCGGCCGAGCGTACTCCTCTGAGTGTTGTGCCGACCACATTTACATTCGGGAAATCCTTCACAACTTTGTTCACCATATTCTTGAACGCTGTCGTGTCGATCTCTCCCTTTTCCACATCTACTCCTTCGACTTCATATCCCAGGACTTTCTGGAAGTCCTCTTCGTTTCCGATAAGGCAGTCGATGTAAGGAACGAGCGGCTTCGTCGTTTCAATCGCTTCTTTACTGCTCCACAGTTTCGAGCGGAAGTTCAAATCGTAGGAAACAACCGTCCCTGCTTCGTGAGCTGCTTTTACTGCTTCTGCTACAACAAGTCTGGTTGACTCAGAAAGAGCAGAGAAGATACCTCCTGTATGGAACCAGCGGACTCCCTGTTCAGTGAAGAGCTTCTTCCAGTCAATTTCACCGGGTTTAATGCCGGCTGTAGCGGAATATGCTCTATCATAGAGTGTAACTGATGCTCTGGGACCAAAACCGACTTCTGTGAAATTGAGTCCAATGCGGTCTTTCTTCCCCATTCCGTCATATTTTCTGGTGACGGCGTAGTCCACGTTCACGCCGACGGCTCTTGCGTGGTTCTTCACGATGGCGCCTACCGGTGAATCATTCAGTCCGCCGATCCAGCCGGTGCGGAGTCCTAATCGGGATAGTGCATATGCGACGTTATATTCCCCTCCGCCGACCCACACTTCCAGTGATGGTGTGAACTCGATGCGTTGGTGGCCAGGAGGTGAAAGGCGGACCATTGTCTCGCCGAGTGAGATAAGATCGAATTTCGTTTCTGATGCTGATTTTATTTTCAGTGACATAGGGATTCCTATAATAGATTATTAATTGAAGTTATTTTATCAAGATCATTTTTTTTGTTGAGTAATTCTTCCCTGCTTGCAGCCGAATGAAATATGCACCGGTCGGTAGATGCTCGTCCGTAAAGCTAACGGTATACTCTCCAGCATTCCGATATTCCTTCACCAGTGTTCGGATTTTCCTTCCGGTAAGATCGAACACTTCCAGCATGACCGCTGAACCGGAAGGAATAGAATAAGAGATCGTCGTTGATGGATTGAACGGATTCGGATAATTCTGTTTCAGTTGAAAGTCATACAACGGTGTTCCAGATTCCGTTACGTTCGAGATATTCTTCCGTTCATTGTATTGTGCATAATACAGTGAGCGGGGATTCAAATTCGCTTTGTTCGTTCCTTCAATGAATCCCGGCTTTTCATCGAACGGAGCGGGGGGTGAAATACCGGAAACAATCCCGAAACAACCGATCGCATAATTTTGCGCGGTTGGAGGCTGCTGAACAATAAGATAGCCTTGGGGACGGACATTGCAATTCCACGCAACACAATGTGCGGTGGTCCAGCCGTGACTTGTTCCGTAATTTCCACGGTTATAGAGTCCCAGAAGACGCTTATCATCCCGAGGTCCATCAAGTTCCACGTGATTATCATACAGAACACCGGTCGTCCATTGCCGGTGTCCTTCACTGCTGGTATATGCACCCTGCGATGTGCAGTCCACAAAAACATTTCCCGAAGTGTAACTCGTCCCATTGGATACGTAATGATGCCGTCCGTTGCGTGCGTAACAATTCTTGAAGAGGATCTGCTGTGATGCTGTGTAGGTATTGAAGTTGTATCTCCGCTCACCGGTGATGATGCTGACGGGATCCAATGAATTGCAATCCTGTACTGTCACACGTGTTGCGGTGTTCGTCAGCAGCCCTGATTGTCCGAATCCGGTGAATGTACAGTTCTTAACCCACGCATCCTCCACTTGAAGAAGATAGAGTGCCTGCCATGCATGATTCTCATCCACTCCTCCCAATGATTCGATATCGATGCGGAGATTCTCCACACCAATGTTCGTCAGAAGACCGGTCCGTGCATATTTATAGATCGTTGATTGGGACAAGGAACGAATAAGGTGATTGAACACAGGAACGTCAATGGTGATGGTGTTTCCCTGAATCGCGGTGATCCATCGGTTATAAAGGATGGGAACTTGATTCACTGACCACGGAACATCAACGCCGAGTTCCGAACCGGCTCCATACCAATGCGTCCCGCCGGTGTCGACCGCTGTCAGCCATTGCGCCGTACACGGATGAGTGATGATGATATTATCGCCGACAGAGAACTTTGAAGCATCGGCAACGGTGAATTTTCTTTCGCCCACGGCAACAGTATCACTGGTGATGGTGGTCTCCACTCCGCTCACTTTGGAATTCCATTTCGTCGATGATCCGCCGCCGGCGATGATGACCTCGCGCTGATGCGGTGTATCTCCTCTTCCGTAGATGATCGTATTGGAGAGTGAATCGCTTCCGTTCCCTTCGCCACGGAGCACGACTCCGGAGTATTTCACAGAGAGTGTACCATAGACTTGATAGCGTCCTGCTTTCAAGAGAAGTGCACCACGGATCCCTTGTGCATTGAGCGGGAGTTTCCCCACGCTGTCGATCGCTTTCTGGATATAAGCGGTATTGTCGCCAATGACCGGCGAGATTGAATGAACAACATTTACCACCGGAAGAGATGAATCACCGTTCTTATACCCCGCAAAACTGAAATCGGGAATACGGTTCTTACCTGAGTCCAATTTATAGACAAGTTTACCATCACCGCCGAAATAGACGATGGATGATTGCCATGTTTGTGCATTCAGCAACACATTCACGAACATCATCATCAGAGGAATGGTGATGCCATATTTCACCGACACATTCATCATTTCGAATTTGGTCCGACTTCATTCATTGTCAGTCTGCGCAATGCATAGTTCTTTTTACTTCCATTCGGCAGCAGAAAACCATCGACTTTTTTCATTTTCGGATCCGCAACAATTATTCCGGTTGATTTTACACCGGCTGCAACGGCTGATTTCAGCGGGAAAATGATGTTCTTCTCAAAGACGATCACAGATGACGGGTCCATCATTTTTACGAGTGTGTCATTACTCCCGACGATAATATTATTCTTCACCTGCATCTTTTCGGGTGCTTTTGACCACCAATTCCCCTGGAAACCTGCACCGTCAAAACCGATCTCCAGTCCACCGGCATTATTCACCATCACGTTGTTCTCGAGCAGAGCATTGGTAATGCGGTAATGTTTCGTCAATGGTTTTTTCTCACTGTAATCCGCATCGCCGTTCGTAGCAGCGATGGTCGCATCCCATCCGCTGCCCGTGAGTCCTTCAAGATAATTACCGGTAATGGTCATACTATCCGCGCAGAAACGGATGCCGCCTGTACCGAGTCTCCACGTTTTTCCGGTGCTGTCGAGAAATGATCCGGTTCTGCCGTTACCGAGAATGACATTGTTCTTCACGGTGCTGTGATTGCCGTGACGAAGCGAAAGCGATCCAAGACATTCGAAGAACGTGTTGCCGAGGACGGTACAGTCGCTCATTTTGATTGAGATATACTCCGGATCTCCGTCGCACCGTTCGAACAGATTATTCCTGATCTGAGCATAACCGCGGGACAATGTGAATTCAGAGGAGCCGGCGCGGATGGCTTCGAGTACATTCTCCACACGGGGACCGATATCGCGGAAGTGATTCCATTCGATCACATCATATTGAGACACAGCAGAAGAAGATTTCTTCGTCCCCTCGATCGTAATGAAATTCCCGAGCTCTTTTTTCTTCTCGAAGAGGTTCCGGTCGATGATATTGTGATGACTTAACGAGAGTGTATCCGCAGCATTTCCCGTGACAAGTATCCAGCTGCCGCGACCTTTCTCTTTCAGACGGAAAATATTCCGGGTGATATGGATGTTATTGCTTCCTTCAAGTCGGATCGCATTGGAACTTTCGTTCTCGAAGATGAATCCTTCTACCGTAATGAACGATGAATTCCGCAGCACGAGTGATGCGGGTCCGGTGATGATGACCTTATTCCGGTTCCGGGCTTTGATCACAACAGGACTGCTCTTTGTCCCTTTCACTTCGATCGTTTTCAAAGAAGCAAGTGGATAGGTCCCATCCTCCACGATGATGTGTGTTCCCGGAGTGATCGAGTTCAAAGCGTTGGATAATTCAACCGCTGTGCGGCAAACCGTCGCGGTTTGAGCGAAGACGAATGATGTGGCAAGAAATAAGATACTGATAAACGTTTTCAATGGAACTCCTTTGGACATGTCAAAATGAAACGATCCCGTACTGCAGAACACTTCTGTCCGACATCTGATCGTTGTCGTAGAATTTTTGGTAGATCTTGAGATACTTTGCATCATTATAGACAACCGCAGCCTGGCGCGATAGCTGAGCAAGCATGTCATAATTGAATTCCTTCAACTGTACTTCCTTCCATTCCTGTTCCTTGTTCGCAAACGGAATGAGATAATCCAATCCTTTACGCATGGAGCGGCCGTCGGGTGTAGAATAATTGAAGAGGTCAACTCCGGCATTCTTCGCGAGCGTTGCAAGCCGGAATAATGCCGTAAGATTGAACTGGCAGTAGTGCCACGAAAGGGTCCGCGCAAGTTCTTCCGCCTGTTTCCCTTCGGGAGAGAACTGATAAGCGATCCGCTTCTGTTTTGCCGCTTCAAAGATCGTTTTAGCTTTTTCCTTTTGACCGACAAACAATGCCACAGCGGATGTATGCACATCGTACCAGGAACCATGATTGTTCTGCGCATTTGCTTCACTCTGTCCGTTGGAACTCTCCGTCAACCAGGTATAATACTTCTTGAACCACTGATCGATCATTGTATTCTCTTCTGCAGACAATGATTTAGAAAGTCGGAGAAGACCGACCGCATCGATGACCGAAGCGAACTCGCGTCCGTCTAGGATCCCTGTCCCTCGTTCGATATCCCTTCCGCGTATCTGCTGAGCAAATCGCATATTCGGATTCATTCGTGTTTCCGGATCAATGATCCAGCTCCTGATCCACACTGCCGCTCTGTCTGAATACTGTTCATCACCGGTGTAGAAATATGCCAATGCAAGTGTATTCACTACTTTGAAGAAGAGCATCAGATTTTCATGATCGGGAATCTTCAAAATCTCAGGATTCACTTCACCGTCCTTGCGGATATACGGCAGACCGTCCGTTTTGCTGGGATCAGGCCACCAATAACGGCTCAGACTGAGAAAATCATGTTTATCTCCGCTCGCAGGGAGGATCTCCTTCTGCATTACGGTGACGATCTCGGTCTTCACTGCTTTGTCGGCATCCTTCTTCAGTTTCTTTACTGCAGGCGCGTACCGTTTATCCCCTTTGAACACGGCGGACTGGATGTTCATCAGCGTATCAGCATTCATCAGGAACAGTTTCGGTTTCTGTGCAAAAAGCACCGAGCCGATCAACATCAGTGCAACGATCGATGTGACGATCCTGTTATTCATAGGTATCATAGATATCATAATTGTAAAAGGTGAAGTGCGTAGCCAGCGATCTCATCTTTAAAATAGATCGCGACACGTTTGCCGTTCTTTTCCACATTGGTCTCTTGAAGGAAGGTGATTCCCTTCCGTTCATAGTAGGCAATTGCACGTTCGATAAAATTTGTACCTATGGCGAGATGGCCATGTGTGCCGATATAATTCTTCTTCATCACTTCGAACTGCGTTCCGACGAAGTTGGAGGAATTCCCTTCTTTCACTGCAAGGTTGAACAGTTTTGCGATCTGGGATGCCGTTCCCATAGATTCTTCCGCCGATGCGGTGTTCATCCCGATATGCTTCAGTTCAAAGCCGAGCATCATCATCACTGCGCGTTCCGTCATCTTTCGGATCTCGTCGAATTGTTTCGCTGCGATCAGATCCTGCTTTACCATCCAGCTGCCGCCGCAGGCGACGATCTGAGAATACTTCAAATAGGAAAGAAGATTCGTCTCATCAATTCCGCCGGTGGGGATGAAGCGCATCTGTTTGTAAGGACCGCCGATCGCTTTCAGGTATGCAAGTCCGCCGTTCCCTTCCGCGGGGAAAAATTTCACCACATTCAATCCAAGCTCCATCGCCCGTTCCACTTCGGACGGTGTGGCAACTCCCGGGAACACCGGAATATTATTCGCAACGCAATACTCTACAACTTTTGGATTCAGTCCGGGCGAGACAATATATTTCGCACCGCAATCCACTGCAGTCTTTACCTGTTCCACAGAGAGGACAGTTCCGGCACCCATCAGCATGGCCGGAAA
Source organism: uncultured Ignavibacteriota bacterium (assembly GCA_903907305.1). Classification (GTDB taxonomy): domain Bacteria; phylum Bacteroidota; class Ignavibacteria; order UBA10030; family UBA8401; genus UBA8401. Next base: position 9,455 of record CAIVNT010000019.1, on the reverse strand, counting down.
TGCTTTTGCGATACGTGTCATGGCTTCTTTTGCCGCAGCAGTTCTGAAGGTCACTTCAGCGCACGGCAGTCCGCCGTCAATAAGTGCTTTCGCAAGCGGTTCTGCATTTTCGGCATCATCAATGGCGATCACGGGAACGATCCCGGTGAGTTCAATTTCCTGAAGAATGGTTTTCATTGTTCATCTTTCTATTTTAAGAGGAGTAATTTTCGGACCGTTACCGATCCTTGTGTTTGTAATTCTGCAAAGTACATTCCGCTAGCGATCGTTGAACCGTCAAAATTCAGACGATAGACAAATTCTTTTTCGGCTTCATAATTGAATAATTCTTCAATGAGTTCACCTTTGCCGTTATACACATTCAGTAAAACATGCCCGGTAACGGGAACGGAGAATTCTATCGTCGTTGACGGATTGAATGGATTCGGATAATTCCTCAGCACGGTAAATGAAGAAGGAGTGACAGGTTCAGTTCTGTTCTGAACACCGGTCACCACAGCCAGCGGACCGACCTCACTCTTTCGAATGGGACGGAGCAGAACTGGATCGGTGGAATATTCATCCGCACCTGCATCAAAAGGGACTGTGCGCGTCTGTCCTTCAATATCCATCGTAACGAAAGGATATGAACCGACCGAGGTATTTACTGCAGGAGACAAACTTCCGGTATGCCAGATACTGTCCGATGCGAACGTCAATATCGGATTCACGATTGTGATGCCGGCCGGTTTGGTGATACCGAGAGATGATCCATAGAAAATATTTCCTGCATAGGTCATATTCAGCGGCGTATCGGTGTAGGTGATAAGCTGTTCCTTTGTGCTCCAAACGACGTTATTCGAGATCTCACAATCAAGCGGCGGCAGGGTAAGTTCGGTATCCTTTCCCGCACCGATATTCAATGAATATCGATTTCCGATGAGCGTATTGTGGACTATCTTGGCGCGTTTCACCTGGAAATATCTGTTAAGTGGAGAGTTCAGAACACCGTTCACGATTGTGATGCCAGTCTTCATGCTGGAGCCGGCGCTGTTCTCGATGTAATTGTTATAGACCTTGTGATCCTCACCGATGATACGGATGCCGCCCGAATTGGGGACGTTATTGCAGAAGAAATAATTTCCGTAGACGCTGCACCGATTACCGTGACGCAGCGTGAGCATCCCCTGACAGCTGGTGAAGACATTGTTGCGGTAGACATTCTCGCACGATTTATTGGAAATCACTTCGATCTCACCGTCGCACCGGTCGAAGATATTCGATTCCACCGTTGTGTAGGAATCGTTCATGGAATAATCACTCGTTCCGACACGGATTGATTCGCCGCCATTCGCTGTGTTACCGGTCAGATCCAGCAGGATCGGACGCGGCCCGAAGTAATTGCTGTCAACACGGTGATAATTCGGAACATTCGCCGATGTCAACCACACAACGAGTGTCGTTCCCATATGTGTCTTTCCTTCGAATGCACAATGGTCCACTCTATTAAATTGTCCAAAGAGAGAGACCCACTTGTAGTCGGTCGCAATACTCGCCGGATTGTAGCTTTTAATGGAGGTTCGGGTGAGACGGCAATAACTGCTCGGCGAACCGTCTGTCCCCTGAAATTCGACCACTGCGCCTGAGGAGCTGTACCCGTTCTCAAAACGGAGTCCATCGACAATAAGATATTTTCCTGCGATCCGAAGGGTCGAAGTTCCGTTCAGCAGTACTCCCTGATTCGTTTGTGCGCGCAGAAGGATCGGATTAGCGGCAGTTCCGGTCGCTTTGAAAACAATCGCTTGGTTTGACCACGTTCCCGACATCATCGTGATCGTATCACCCGGTGCGATGGAAGGGAGCGCGGCATTGACCTCTGCTGCAGTCGCGGCAAGGATATTCTTCGCAGATAATTGAAACGACAGAACGATGGAGACAAAAAAAATAACAATTGATGATTTTAGATATTCCTTCATACTCGATCTTAAACAATATGTTCGATGTGATAAAAACTCATAACTTTTCATCCCGCGGATAGACTGCATCAATAGATGCAGTGTGTTCTTCTTTAGGATCCATAAGTCAGAGAACGTCCCCGATAATTCTTAGTAGTGTGGATCAGGTCACCCGAATACACACCCATTGGATCTATTTTGCCAAAATCATTTTCTTCTGAAGTAACGAGGTTCCTGACCGAAGTGTATAGAAATACACACCGGACGGCAAATGCGCTGCATTGAACTCCACGGAATAATTTCCGGATTCCTTTTGTTCGTCGACGAGGTCATTCAATTGCTGGCCAAGCATATTCGTGACTGAAATGTGAACACGACCTGGCGCAGGAACTGAATACTCGATGTGAGTTGACGGATTGAACGGATTCGGATAGTTCTGCATCAGTTCAAATGATTTAGGTTTTGTCACTGTTATTTCGATGACGGGTGAATATGTATATTTTCCATCCATATCCACTTGCTTCAGCCTGTATGCATACGATCCGGATGAGACACTGTTGTCACTGAACGAATAGGACCTTGGAATGCTGGTAGTACCGCCCCCCTGTACGAAACCGACGGAATGCCAATTCTGAATGAGAATCTCGCCGAACACCGTCGCTCTCTCAATATCGAAACCATAATAGTTCAACTCCGTTGCTGTGGACCAGCGGAGTTCAACGGAAGCGCGTTTTTCGGAACCGTAGAACGACACAAGTTCCACCGGCAGCACGCTGTTCTCCCCGCCGGTAAAGTCCGAGAAGGAAGTAAGCGAAGTTCCGGTGAAGGTATGGGCGGCAGCATTCACCGGGGATAACAGGGACCAACCGCTGTTGTAGCGTCCGCCGTAGATGTTCGATTCCGTTCCGTTCACATCGGCAGGAAGATAGGAGAAGAGCGCGGTATAATTCGGAGCGGAAATACCGGATGATGAGAGTGTCCAATAACGCGAAAGATAATTTGTTGTGCTTGAATTCGAAGGATGCTTTGCATCGGTCACTTTTGCACCAACATATGCGGATGAAAAAGAGCCGGCGGAATTGATGGTAAGCGTGACCGGTGAATACTCCGCTGTTCCCGTATTATCCCCGATGGGATAAGTGAAGGAGCCTGTACCGGTAAACGACCGCTGGAGTTCACCCACTCCGTTCGTCACGATCATATTGGAAGAGGAAGGAGTTCCGCTGATCACTGCTGACGCACCAAGTGTAAGATTGGATGAGCCGAGAGACATGAGCGTATTCGTCAATGTCAGCGTTCCGGAAACACTAGTATTCCCCCCAAGAGAAACACCCGAAGAATTACTCAGAGAAAGATTTCCGTACTGACCGCCGAGAATGGTCTGTGCAGCGGACCCGTTGTATGTGACGGTAACACCGCTCGTTCCTGTCAACGTTGCACTTGAGAATCCTGTGTACGGAATCCCTCCCGCCGAAATATTCACCGCCACAGTTTGCGTTGCAGCGGTCGAGGTTACAGAGGTATTCGAACCGTTCGATGTGATAACGGCGGATTGATTCACGATCAGAGGACGGCCGAGAGATTGAAAGGACATATTTCCGTTGATCGTCCGAGCGGTTGAGAAAGTGAACGTCGGTCCTCCGCCCGCGGAGGAGGATGTTGTCAGAATAATGTTCCCGTACAATTGGGAATTCGGCAGGTCACTGATGGTCACATTCGTTGCTCCTCCCGCCATGGAGATCGTTGTGGCATTCGTGGAATTATCGACAATCCATGTGAATGACGGTATCATCGTTGCGGGTGAAGCTGTTGAGGCGACGGAGAATTTTGCAGTTGCACCATTACTCAGAGTAAAGGTTTTTCCGGATGATCCCTGTAATTTATTCGTATTGCTTGAAACGTTCAGTACAGCTGCAGGACCGGTCACTGTTAAATTCCCTGAGGCTGTAACAGTGATAGAGGTCGAACTAACGACGAAGGAACCATTGACCGTAATATTCCCGCCGATGGTCCGTGAAGTAGTTGCTGTGAGAGTAGAACCGGAATTGACCGTCAGCTGCGCCAATGAAATATCCGCATCAAGCGTCATATCATTCGCGATCACAACAGTATCAATCGAACCAGGTGTGCCGGACGGTGACCAGACCTGAGTGCTCCAGAGTGCAGTGTTTCCCGTAGAAGTATATTTTACGGAAATGACGGGAGTTGTGGAACTCGCCGTATTTGAATATGATGAATTGCCGAATGTATTCGCGGACCGGATCCGATAATAATAGAGTGTTCCGCTTGACACAGTCACATCAGAATACGAGGTGCTGTTGGGATTGACCGAAGCGATCTGGGTCCAGTTAGAACCGTCGGGTGACCGTTCAATGAGGAAATTCTCCTCATTGGAGGAATTATCCGTCCACGAAAGATCGATCTGACTTGCTGACACCACAGAGGCCGAAAGCGAAGTCGGAGCGGACGGAAGAACAGTGGTGGCATTTTCCGCAATGTAAAAATCGGAGAACCAGAGCGTATCGTTACGGAGGTCCGCCGAATTGAGAAGACTACGGTAGATCCCCCATTTGGGACGGATGAAATTATTATTGTACCGGATGGTCATGATGTCGTTATTGCTGTAAGACAGGATCGTCGTTCCATCGCTCACTTTTTTGATGGACATAGAGTATTTTCCGTGAAGAGAATCGACTGTTATCGCTTCCGTGCATTCCACCCAGTTTCCTTCGAACAATGACAGATTGACGATGGCCACTTTGGTGATATTATTGTGGATGAGTTCGATCTTATTCGGGGTTCCTTTTCTTACCGTCAAAGTGATCAGCGGATCGGATTCATCGCCGCCCACTGCTTTGATCTGGTGGATGTGCGTGAAATTCGAGGAAGGTTTGAATCCGACCGGGACCTTGAACCGCCACTTGTAGAGGATCGTCTCCCCCGTCACTCCTTTGAGATTATCGGGGGAAGGCTCATATGTTTTGATCTCGACACGCTGCCGGTCGAGATTGATGCAACGGTCATTATCCTCGGCAACATGGATACGGTATTCGAACACATATTTACCCTGATCAGTGTCCCACACTTCCACGATATGTCTTCCGGCGTGGATGCACTGCGGGTCCTCAACTGCGGATGTATCATTGCCGGGGGCAAATGCAGCGGTGATCTCTTCAAACGTATTGCCGGGACCGTTCGCATTCAGGAATGCCTGAGCCTGAAGTTTAGAGGTAAAAAGAACTGAAAGGATGAGAATGGCAGCGGCGTATTGGTTCTTCATAGTATCTTTCTTGTTAGCAGATGATGCACAGTCACCCGGGCACCACCTGAAAAGACTAACCGCATAACTGTTTGATTGGCTAGGCAGTGACAGAATATTATTTTATCAACAGCATCTTCTTAACGATCCGATGACCGCCGAACTCCAATCGGGAGAAATAGAATCCACTCGGCAGTGAAACTGCATCGAAGGTGACAGAATATTGTTTCCCAGATTCTGCTTCACCGCTGAAGATCGTAGCTACTTCCTGCCCCACAGCATTGAACACTTTCAACATCACTGGGCCGTACTTTGGCACCGTAAAGTCAATTTTCGTGGAAGGGTTGAATGGATTCGGGTAGTTATCTTCAAGTGACAGAACCGACGGAACATCCACACTCAAGATCATTTCAGCTGCAGAATACCGGAATGCGCCGTTATTGTCGATCTGCTTCAGACGGTATGCGTATGATCCGTTTCGGACAGAATGATCGACATAACTATACGACCTCGGTGAAGCACTGGTACCCGCACCGGCGACTGAGCCGACTGTAGTCCATGTCCTTGCCGAAGCATCCTCTCCGATAATTGATCGCTCGATCTCGAATCCATGATTATTCATTTCAGTGGCCGTGTTCCATCTGATCACAATATTCTTCCGATCGACCGATACATTGAATGACGTTAATTCCACCGGGAGTCCGTTGTTCGCCCTTGATCCCAGCAGAAGAAAGTCTCCTGAAGCAGGATCATAGGATGACGACGTTACTGAGTTTGAGCTGTTCAAAGACATTCCAAGCGAGGAATAATTTCCGGTGAGCGTTGAGCTCTGTGCTGCCACAAGCGTTGTTGTGTCCGAGACAATATCATCAGCGCCGAAAATGATCTTCACTGTTCCACCGTTTACGGCAGTTCCGCTCAGGAGCGATGTCTGATAGTACCGCACTTTCGAGATCGCCGATAGTGTACTGCTCCCGCCGGCATTGGCATAGAAGACTTCTGCACGAATGACTGGAGATGCAGGCGTCGTCAATGCTATATAGAGCGGCCGGTACGCGCCGGATTTTCCCAGCGGAAACATCTTCGTTGCTGTCGATGATCCCCACTTTTGTGCTGCGGGTCCATTGATAAAGCTCGTCGATCCGGCACCGCTGACTGAATCCGAAAGACCTATTGTCAACAGATTCGTATTCGATGTCGTCAGGATCCCAGAAGTGAACGACAAAGTATCAACCAGGACCGATGAAGCCAGTGTAAGACCCGATGCATTACTGATCTTGAGTCTGTTGACCGTCGAAGGAAGATCGCTCCCTGTCACCTGTGCAGTAGTACCGGCATAGATATAGTTTGCACCGCTGCTGAAAGTTCTTGTCGTTGTTCGAATCGGTCCTGCCACAGGTTCAAGACCTGAAGCGGCCCCGATCGAGATAGTACCGCCGGATGCCAACACTACTGAACCTGTCCCGGAGACAAACTGCGCCGGATTCGTTGAAAAATCGACAGTCCCGATACCGCTAAAGTTCAATGTACCGTTGACCGTAATCGTGGTAACATTTGCAGTACCGGACGGAGCGAAACTGTTTCCGACATTCAATACGCCGCCTGAATTGATATTGAAGATGCCGTTATGAGAAGCATCGGTCCTTAAATTGATCGCACCGTTCGAACCTGTTGTAATAGTACCATTCAGGTTCATAGTCCACGAAAGCGGTCCATCTGTGGCAGAACTGCTCGTTGTATTTAAATTCGTATAGCTTCCGAACGTTATCGTGCTGCCGGCTTGGAGGGTCGTAGTGGTAAACACGGCGGAAGAATTCGTGAACTGGAAGCCGGACCCTGCACTTGTTGCACCGGCCTGATACGTTAACGTGATATTGCATCCGATGGTGAAATCGGAGACAACGACGCCGGGATTTAATTTGGATATTTTTGTTGTTCCGGAACCGGTGAAAGTAACAGGTGTTGCCGCATTCCAGATATCCAAACGGAATCCGTCCGCACCGGAAGCATCACCGATCGATCCATCGTTGATGAGTTTGCTGCCGTACACTCTGAGGGTCTTTTGGTTTGTTGAACCGATATATGAACCTCCGGATGCGGTAAGCGCCCCGCCGCTTTCCACTGTCAGATCGGCGCAAGAATTCACGACTGTTGCGTCGATGGTGACGGTCGTGCCATTCGCAATAATAACATTGTCGCTGGATGTGGGTACAACTCCTCCGACCCAGGTTCCTCCAGTTGCCCAGGCACCGCCGGCGCCTGTCGAAGAGATCGATCCAGCGGACATGGTATACGATGTAAGAGTACTCGACGTCAGGTAATTTTCTGTACCCCCCGATCCGTTAAATTCAAGGACCGATACATAATAGTACGAACCTTTCGCCAATCCGGTGACCGTGACGGAATTTCCCGACGAGTTATACACAACGTAGTTTCCTGATCCGATCTGACTGCCGCTTCCGAACGCGGTATTCGCGGTATACGTAGTTGCATCGGCCGGATTTGAATTCACGGCAGAAGATACTTTCATCAATACGAGATGGTCCGCTCCATTCCCGTTCGTCCAGCTGACGGTCACCGAATTACCTCCGAACGATGAATATGCTAATGCCGTCGATGCCGATGTCGGTTCAGTTGCGATCGCCGTACCGCTCACCGCAATATTCTGAGTTGTTGCGCCTGAACTAACGGCAGTGATATTTCCGGAATGTACACCGTCCCCCGAACTTGGCGAGAATCGCGCGTACAGTGTCGTTGAATTGACTGACCCTCCCGATTGTGTCAAAATAACGGAGGAAGCAAATCCGCTGTTGCTACTTGTTGATACTTCGAACAAAGATGGTGCCGTAACGGTGATATCGTTCGTCAAATTTGTTCCGGACACGGTGAAGGAGGATACCGCCGAATTTGCTCCGCTGGCCGTCTGGCCGAATGAAAAATTACTTTCGGAGATGACAACGGTCGGCACAACCGGTGCCAGGAACGTATAGTTCGTTCCGGTGACCGTAGCACTGTTGACCGTTCCGCCGGAAACTGTGACATCGGAATTCGTGAAAGAGAGCTGGATCGCAGGAGTGGAGTTGTTCGTCGCATTGTCCGCATCCGCAACAACAAAGAAATTCGTCCCAACGGGAGTCAATGTTGAAGAAAATCCGTTCAATTGGATCTGACCGGAATTCTGAACCACGGAAACACCGGAGACGAGCGCATTGTCACCCGACGTGGAATAATCATTATCGGTGGATGTATACAGTTTGATATTTTTCAACACGTTCACAGAGGTGGACGAAGTACCGATATTGATCCCCGTGAAGTTCATTGTATGGATCGATTCGGTCAATGAGAATCCGAGCAGCGCAGTGTTCACACCAACAGTGCTCAACGGTGATGTTGCGATCCCGTTGGTCAATTGAGCGACTGTCGTTGTTACCGGAGTTGTCACAACACTGAATTTATCGATTCTTCCGGCATTCGAACCGGAGTAGATCCACAAAAATCCGAAGTCGGTCATCGCTGTATTCACGAATGTAGTGTTGACTGTACTGCTCCCAACTTGATTCACTGAAGTAATGGTCGTCGGATCGACACTGGAACTCGCTCCGTTGTCCATCATATAGAATGCCCATTTGTCATTCAAAGGATTATAGGCCACTTTGATACTGGCATAATTCTGTGGCACCGTTCCTCCTGCAACACTCAAATCGGGAGACGGACCAATGATCGTTGTAAGATTGGCATCGGCAATGAGCCCGCCGGAAAAGCTGACAAGTTTAAATGCGACTGTTCCGGTTGTGCTTCCCTGTGATGCAACCACCGCATAACCGCTGGACGTAACGGGATTGGAACTTGTCTGACATAAAATGACCGCTTCGGCATAGGGGCTTGTTGCGCTTAACAATGTCAACCCTGTACTTCGGTTACTCCTCATATTGAACGTCCAGTTGATCCCCTGCGTGTTGCTGTGGAGCGTCGATGTGTAAGGGGAAGAGAATGTCGAGAGTGGTCCTGTGACATATACTCTCCCTTTGCTGCTCGCGACGCCCGCCATGGTCAATGCAGTGGACGTTGACATGGTGGCGGTACCTGCGCTGCCGCTCACAACTGAAGTGCCTGCTGTATACGTCATGGTCGGTGTTCCGCCCGCTGAAAATGATGCCCGCTTAAAATCATCCGTAAAAACTGTCGTTTGAGCATGCGCAACAACAGAAAAAGCCATACATAACAAAATAAATTGCTGTAAGGTTTTCATAGTATCCCCTTGT
>CAIVNT010000018.1 GCA_903907305.1 uncultured Ignavibacteriota bacterium | reverse complement strand
GAACAATTGTTTCGACACAGCTTGCACTTCATCCACAGTGACGGAATCGATGTTCTGAACGATGGAATCAAGCGGAGTATATTCGCCGTAATACAATTCCCCGTTTCCGAGACGCATCATCCTGTTCGATGTGCTTTCCAGACTGAGCAGCATACTCCCCTTCAATTGGGCCTTTGCTCTCTGCAGTTCGGATTTCGATAACAGCTTCGTTTTCATTTTGTACAATTCCTGGTAGGAAAGTTCGAGCGCTTTCTTCACCGATTTTTTGTCGGTGCCGAGATAGATGCCGAACGATCCTGTATCTTTCATCAGTCCCAGAAAAGAATAGACGCTGTACGCAAGTCCGTGCTTCTCGCGGATCTGCTGGAACAGACGTGAACTCATTCCGTCGCCGAGCACCGTGTTCATCACCAGTCCGGGATACCGCATTTCGTGATGCACATCGAATGCGATGGTGCCCGTGCAGAGATGCGCCTGCTGGATCGGTTTGGAATATTCCTGCGAGTTCTTTTTTGGATTCACCGTCGGGAATGTTCGGAACACTTCCCCTTTTTTCTTTTTTGCGGAAAAATATTTCTGTGCGAGTTTTACCAGATGTTCGTGTTTGATGTTTCCTGCGGCTGCGAGAATGATATTCTCATTTGCGTAGAATTTTTTTGTGTAGGAATACAGATCGTCACGCGTGAATCCTGAAACATTCTCCGCCGTGCCGATGATGGGGCGTGCGAATGGATGCGTGCCAAACAGATGCTTCTCAAAATATTCCTGCACAAGATCATCCGGATCATCTTCCGAGCGCTTGATCTCTTCGAGAATGACCGTCTTCTCTTTTGCCATTTCTTTTACAGGGAATGTGGAGAACTGCACCATGTCCGAAAGGACGTCGATTGCATCCTCAACAAACTCATCCATCACGCGCGCGTAATAGCAGGTGTGTTCTTTTGATGTGAATGCGTTCATGTATCCGCCGACGGACTCGAGACTTTGGGCGATCTGCTGAAAATTTCTCTTTCCCGTCCCCTTGAACATCATGTGTTCAATGAAATGGGAGATGCCGTTCGTTTCGTCTGTCTCATTACGTGAGCCGGTGTTGATCCAAATGCCGATAGAAGCGGATTTTACTGAGGTGATCTCTTCGCTGATAACACGAATTCCGTTGGCGAGTGTCGTCTTTTTATACGAATGAAGTGCTGCGGATTCCGAATGTGATAGTTTGCTTCTAATTGCCATTCTCTGCTGTGAGCTTTCAATTAAGTGTTCGTGATGAAGATAGATTAAATTTTGAAAACTAAAAAGAAATTTGTGTCTTCTTACGTTTTCTTAATCGGCAATGCATAATTATAAATTCCTGCATAATGACTCTTCAAAATAATGGATATTATCCTTTGTTTCAGACAGTCTCTCACGTTGAAGGATAATCTTGGTGAGGGTGTCGCACAGCAACGAGTCGAACCATAAATCCTTCGACACGCGGCGAATCAACACGCCGCTCGCCCAGGATGACTTTTCTTGATAAAGTTTAACAGTGAAAATTACCCTTTATTTCAGCATTGTTTCGATCTTCACTGCGACCATGTCAATACCAACGAGGTTCTCGCTGCCGAGCGGAATAATGACATCCGCATAGCGTTTGCTCGGTTCCACGAATTCCAGATGCATCGGTTTCACCGTCGAAACGTACTGTTTCATAACCGAATCAATAGAGCGTCCACGTTCAATAATGTCACGCTTCAGGCGGCGGAGCAGGCGTTCGTCCGCATCCGTGTCGATAAAGATTTTGATATCCATCAGATTGCGGAGTTCTTCGGATGCGAAGATCAAAATTCCTTCGATGATGATGATATCTTTCGGTTCAAGATGACGAGTCTCTTTCATTCGTGAGTGAGTCGTAAAATTATACAACGGCTGCTCGACCGGGATTCCGTTCCGCAATTCTCTGATATGCTCAACAAGCAATGATGTATCGAGAGAATCGGGATGATCGAAGTTCAATTGATCGGGTGTTTTTCCCCCGTAGGATGCGAGATCACGGTAATATGAATCGTGCTGGATGACAACTACATTCTCGGTGTAATGGATCCGTTCGAGGATCTTATTGGTAACGGAAGTCTTTCCGGAACCGGTCCCTCCGGCGATGCCGATGACAAGTTGACGCATGTGAGTTCCTTTTTTAGTCAAAAGAATATAATTGAAGAAAAGTTGAAAGCAAAAAGTATTTCGGGTATTTCTTCTCGCATTCTATAATTTTTGAAATTGAAATAGAGCAAACTCAGAAATAGATTTTTCTGCCAAAATCTGCTGGAATGGCTCATGAGCGAGGGACTATTTCTGATTGTTCTAACCGGGACTCTAAACGAACTGCCCAAACACTCTTATGTTATTGTAAAGGAGTAAATGTTTGGCTATTTTGGCTCTATGACCGATCACGTAACGTTCTGGCTTCTGATCTCTCTTGGATCACTCTATGGTCTGATTCATGCAGCGTTATGGAATGGCTCCAAAAGAGTGTTTGGTCTGAATCAAAACAGCGCAGTGCTCTCCATATCGGTGATCGTAGCGGCAAGGAATGAAGAACGAAATATCGGCCGTTTGCTCGAATCCCTAATTGCCCAAAATTATCCTTCCGGCTCATTTGAGATCATCATTGTGAACGACCGTTCTACAGATTCAACTACTACCATCATCGAAACATTTCGCAACACGTGCTCCAACATCCGCTTAGTATCAATAGAATCAAATACAAGCGATATGCCGAACAAAAAGAATGCGCTGCGGACAGGTATCGCTGAATCGAAATTCGATATTCTTGCATTCACCGATGCTGATTGTGTTGTAGGGAGAGAATGGTTGAAAAACATTTCCGGCAGTTTTTCTGACAATGTCGGTGCGGTTGCCGGTTACAGTCCTTACGGAAAAGAACATACCTCATCATTCCTCCGTTATGAAGAGAATAAAAATTCATTGCTCGCTGCTTCAGCAGCCGGATTGGATGACGCATACATGTGTACGGGGCGAAATTTTGCCTATAGAAGATCGGTCTACAATGAAGTGGGCGGATTCGAGAAGATCAAACAGAGTATCAGCGGCGATGACGATCTGTTCATCCAGGTGGTGCAGAGTGAGACGAAATGGAAGATCCGTTACATGGTCTCCCCCGAAAGTTTCGTCCGGACTCACCCGCCGGAATCGTTCCGTCAGTTTGTGAATCAGCGGACACGCCATGTCTCGGCAAGTT
>CAIVNT010000017.1 GCA_903907305.1 uncultured Ignavibacteriota bacterium | reverse complement strand
GGATTCAAAGAAGAATCAGAAGGGGGAGATAAAGGAGCATCTCTCTGATCTTTTTTGAGACATCAAGGCCGGAGATCGTTTTCGCATTTCCCCCGGCGATATCGTTGAGACGGCTTTCGGCTTCTTTTGCCCACGCACTTTCGATCTGTTGCTGCGCTTCAATGGAAAGACTGTCGAAAAGATCGGTTGCCAATTGTTCCCGCTCTTCCAGCGAAAGAGCAAGAGCAGATTGTTTTATCGAATAGAAAGAGGCTGTCATATGGCTGCTCCTTAAATTGATGTATTGCCACTGCTCAGTATAGTATTTGTTGAATCGAAAAAAAATAACATCAAATTATTTTTTTGACACATCTAAAAACAACAACTATTTATTTTTCTTGAATTTCCGTCGGCAACTCCGCCTCTTGATACTCCGTCCACCGGATTCCAAAAAACGGATTGCTCTGGAATGACAACGAATATGCCTTATTCCAACTGTGCGGTGATCGCGTTCAGAATCTCTACCGCCACATCGAACTTCGTCATTACCGGCAGTTTGTTCGCCGTGCCGCTGCGGTCGATCATGGTGACAACATTCGTATCAACGCCGAACGCGGCGCCTTTGTCTTTTGTAGAATTCAGCACGATCATATCCAGATTCTTTTTTTCCAGTTTCAGTCGTGCATTGGCAATTTCATTTTCCGTCTCCAGTGCGAAACCGACAAGGACCTGTTTTTTCGATTTCTTTTCTCCCAACGTGCGAAGAATATCGGGCGTTGAACGGAGCTCGATCGTCATCTTGATATTCTGTTTTTTGATCTTTTCTTTCGCCGTTATTGCCGGAGAATAATCCGCAACAGCAGCGGACATGATGATGACATTCTGTTTCTTTGCGTGAAGCATTACTGCGGCGTACATCTCTTCGGCCGTTTCCACATCGATCCGTTTCACATTCTTTGGTGTTCCGAGCGAGACCGGTCCGCTGATCAGTGTGACTTCGGCACCGCGCAGAGCAGCGGCATTCGCCAGAGCGAATCCCATTTTACCGGAGGAGCGGTTGCCGATGAATCTCACGGGATCGATCGGTTCATGCGTTGGTCCCGCGGTGATCAATATTTTTTTCTTTCTCAGATCGAGCGGAGTCTTTTCGATGACGCCATTCACAAACTCCAAGATCGTTTCCGGTTCGGGAAGTCTGCCCGGTCCGGAGAGACCGCTAGCCAGTTCGCCGACTTCCGGGGGGATGATGAAAAAGCCGCGTCCCTGCAGTGTTGAAAGATTATCCCGTGTTGCCTGATTCTCCCACATATCCAGATCCATCGCCGGCGAGATAATGAGCGGACAGCGGAGTGCGAGGATCGTTGATGACAATGCATCCTCCGCGTATCCGTGCGCGATCTTTGCGATGGTATTGGCTGTTGCCGGAGCAACGAGCATCACATCCGCCCAAAGGCCGATGTCGATATGTTTTACACCGAGATGTGTGGAGGTTTTCTTGTTCTCCGGCCAGAGGGAAACGATGACCTCTTCCTGAGAAAGGGTGGAAAAAGTAAGGGGAGTGACGAATTCTGTTGCAGCCGCGGTCATCATCACGCGTACGTTCGCGCCGGCTTTTTTCAGAAGCCGAACAACGGTGCACATTTT
>CAIVNT010000016.1 GCA_903907305.1 uncultured Ignavibacteriota bacterium | reverse complement strand
GAGCATCGTATCGTTGTATTTCAATTATTATTATTCACAGGATGGATTGCAGTATGGTTCAGCGACATTATCTCCGAAGAAACTCGGTGCCACAACTGTAACGATTGAGGACAGTGCTAAAAGCGCGGAAGTTAAGATTACGATAACTGTCAGTTATATGGCGACGGACCCGGCATCGATGAAGGTTAGGGCGGGTAATGGAAGTTCTATATATATTATGGGAGGAACATGGCCATATTCTATCCTGAATGCTCCAAATCCTTCGGTTGCGACAGTTGTATTGTCATCGAGTTATGCAAATGTCACCGGAGTGACAGCTGGAGCGACCAGTGTTACGTTTCAAGACGCTGCCAATCCGACGCCTCATACTGTCACCGTCCCCATCGAAGTGACACCGATACCGCAATTCACCTCTGCAGGGAAAATGTCATTCAGTTCGGGGAGAGGGGATTTTTCAGCCAATGGAATTGCTATACAGGATATCGGATCGATTCCAGCAAATTCCGAAGGTGCCGGAGGATGGATCTACTCTTATTCATTGACACAATCATTTGTCCAAGTGGCTGCATACAGAAAAAAAACCGTTGACCTGGTCGACGTCGTGAGTATTTCTTTCAACAAGACCAGTTTAACTTCGGCAGTTCTGCCGATCGATACAACATATAAAATGAATACGGCATCGGTTATTTTCGTCTTTGATGGGAATCTGAAATCGCAGACCGTTGACATGTTTCGGCTCACATCAGGTAGTGTCGATATTTCCACTTTGAATTCGCAATATGCAAAAGGAACATTCTCCGGCAATGCTGTGATGATGCGGGAAAACACCGTGTATCCAGGTATAACGACGACGTTGTCGAATGGTTCCTTTGATGTTCCCGTGATTGTTGAGACATTCAATATGATCGATCAACCAAGTCCGGACAAGAATGTGTTGAACATAATCCGGAAGGTAAATGAGGTCGCGATAAAGAAGATGATGTCGAAAATGAAACAACGATGAAGTAACACCCCGAAAACTAAAACACCTCGAAAATGTAATTCGCTTCGAGGTGTTTTTTAATTTAAGGATATAGGAATTGTTATTCTACTTTTATGATCCGTGCATCGCAATGCAACTCGATGGAGCCGGAAACATCTTTCAGTGAGGACTGTTTGAACTTCTCGAGCGGGTAGGTGTTCCTGCTGACCTCGATGAAAGCGGATGAATATCGGATCACGACCGGATTGGAAAAATAGAATGGCCGGTCGGACGGAGCCTGCACCGATGACTCCAGAACAAACACTTCGGAATCCCGCCACATGATATTCGAAATGATATCGCCGGTTTTCCGAGCAGCCCGTGCGGTTTCCTTCTTTTTCTTTACATCATAGATCACCGCTTCACGTTCGGAAGCAAGTGCGATCAACGATCCATCGCTGTTGAACGATGCGGATCGGAACAGGATATCTGCCGATGCTGTAATCGTTCCTTTTGTATCCACCACTGTTGCCTGCTGCTTCACTTCACCTTCGCTCGCGAAATACGTCCCGGCGACGATCGTCTGCTCATCCGGTGACATTGCGACCTCATATCCCATGGAATATGGGAGCGAAGTTTCCCACTCCTGTCGTCCTTCTGTGGTAAACTTGTGGACGACGGCATTCGACAACGTAACATCCGATGTCAAAAATGCGATCGAATGATTCCCCAGCGCAGCAGTGATCGTCCGCTCATAGTTCGGTTTCTTTTCCTTAAAGAAATTTTGTTCCCACATTTTTTTTCCGGATGCGTTGTATGCTTCCACAAATCCGTCGAAGGTATAGCTCAGGATGAACATTCCGGTTGTTTCATTGATCGTGGCGGAAGGGTATGGGACATCGAAGGGGAGCGTCCGCTCGACCGTGAATACGGCTGCACCATTCTTCATCAGTGTGGCGCGAACCGTGTTCTTCTCCGTTGAATTCTTTGCGCTGCCTATATGTTCCATCTGTACGGAGAATTGGGAATATCCCACGGATATGCAGAATGCAATACACAATAGAATATGCAATGATACAGTTCTCATAGTTTAGGCCTATTTGCTCAATAATATTTTTTTTACATCGGAATGGGACGTGGTCGTTAATCGATAGAAATAGATCCCCGATGCAAATGCTTTTGCATTCCACTGTACGGAATATTTCCCCGCATTCAACTCCTGATCCAGCAGAACAGCGGTCTCTTTCCCGAGAATATCATAGATCTTCAGTGTTGCCGGACCTTTTTCGATGATTGAGAAACGGATAGTGGTGGATGGATTGAAAGGATTTGGATAGTTCTGTTCCAATGTGAATTGTGCGGGAATCGAATGTTCATCCGATTCAACAACCGATGTGACAATGCCGAGATAGTTCAGCACTTTCGTCATCACCGCATCGCGGTTCGCTTTCGTGTGGATCGTTTCGAATGGAATTCCCAGGACGACTGTATTCGGAGCGGCGACCATTGCGCCGGCTCCCCCGGTGTATGCAGCAACAATGCTTGATGCTCCGTTGATCGCATTCATATAATCAGGGTAGTCCTCAACATATGGCGAACCTTGGAGTGTATCTCCGAATGTGAACGAAACCCCATTCATAAATGTTGCCGCAGTTCCGTTGATCGTATAAACATTGGCGTCATCACCGGCAAATGATGCGTGAAGATAATTATGGAAGAAATCCCTATCCGATGTTGACGGACCCGATGCACGGTCCAGATCGTACGCAACTTCAGAACCGTTCACGAAAAGTTTTCCGCCGCTGTTCAGATACGTGATGGCTTTTGCCTGTTCATCCGCGCCGAATGTTTCATCCGTCGAACTTTCGTCTCCGAACATCCAGACGGCGGCGGAATAATTCGCCAGCAGAACACTCCCGTCCACCACAGCTTTATTATGCGCCGTTTCATATCGTGCGTTCATTGACTGTCCTGCAGTCATCGCGAAAACATGCGAGAGTTTTTTATAACTGCCTGCGATCCTGTCGAACGCATCCACAATCAGCACTTTTCCGCCCGCGATGTTGGGCCGAAGACCATAGGTGTCGCTTGTCCCGCTTTCATTGGTGATCGCTGCTGAATCAACAGCTGTCATCCGAAAATAGACAGGACTTGTCGAAGAAATTCCGGTAAAAGAATATTTCGTTGTTTTCGGTCCGAGCACAGCTTCGTTCTTCTGCAGTGTCCACGCCGTTCCGTTCATGGATGAGTAGAGCCGATACCCTTTCAAATCCGGTTCGGTATTGGCATACCATGAGATCGTCAACCGATTGGTCGAATCGTTCAATACCGATCGAAGGATCGGTGCGGAAGGAGCGATCACATCCTGTGACGAAATTTCGAACGGAACGAAGACCGTGTCCGCATTTCCGTGCGTGTCCCGTGCGTAGACCATCGCCTGGTATGGTCCCGCCGGAAGCAATGCCGAACTGAACGCACTGTTGCTCACGCTCTGCAGTTTCGATGTTCCGATATTTCCGATTCCGTTGGTGAGATAATAGATATGTTCGGAAGTGGTGGAAGAAAGTGTATAAACGACATTCGCGTTGTCGTCATTCGGTTTCCAGTCGAATTTGAAACGGACGCCGTTCACGCCGGGATTGTAGGCAACGCTTTCTCTATTTGCAGAATAGATCTTATATCCTGTCTGATAGATCCCGTTGTTGGAGGTCGATCCCGAATTCGGGGCCGCGTCGGCATTCACTTCCACCATCTGCGCTACGATATCGAAGAGTCCGTATACTTTATTATTGGTGAACTGAACATCCGAATTATCCTGGTAGAATTTTACTGAAAGTACTTTTGGACTCCAGATATCATTGTACGGTTCCAACCCTCCGGCTTTCCGCAGAGCATTATTTTCAGCATCGAACCGTCCGTCAACCACATGCGTGTGTCCCATTCCCGAGAGTATGTTCCCAAGAATCGTCACCCCCGTGGTCACACTTTGACCGACGAAGAGTGTGGGAATCGGTTCGATATGGACGTATGCGATGGATTTGAAAACGCCGTTGACTGTCCCTTCTACGCGGACATATGCGCTTGTCCCTGAAACACTCGAGGGGGAGATGGCAGTGATCGTTCCGTTCAGCACGGGATAGACCGGTGATCCGTCTGCCTTGGGGACATCGCTCCCGTTATGGAAATGGTTCGCCGTGAGTGTATTCCGGAATTCGCAGAACGTACCGGTGATGGACTGCTGAGTATTGAACGGTGTCACCGGCCATTGATAGGAGACCGTATCCTGAGCGGTAACTGAAGTGACCAGTATTGCCAGCAATCGTGCAATATTTTTCATCAGAGTGGAAAGATTAGAGTATTTTTGGATTGATTCATTTGTTCATCGGATGATTGAATCAATGAACAAATGAGGTAATGGATAAATTTATCGTGTGAGCAGTTCTACTGTCTCGCGTACAAAGCGCGGATTGTTACAGATGATACCGTCCGCTTTCAGATCGAGCATCCGCTGTACGTCCCGTCCTGTTTTTACCCCGTAGACATACAGAATATATCCTGCATCATGCAGATCCGCAACAACATCGCCGTTCACCTGGAACTTGCTGCAGACGAAGATCTGCGCACGTGAATTTTTCACCAGTGTTGACGGAGATTTTCTGAAATGGGTGATGGGATTATAGATCACGCCGGTGGTGATGGTCTCATCAATCTCGCTGATCTCTTTGATCATTTGATGATTGAACGACGTGAAAATGACCTTTGAAAGAACTTTTGCTTTTTCCGCTTCGTTCACGACGAGTTCCACTGCGGATACTTCATTCGTGCTGACCACATCCGGCTTAATTTCGATGTTGAGCCGAAGATCTTTTTTCAAAAGAGGGAAGACTTCACTCAGCAGCGGTATCCGTTCACGGTTGTATTTGGGTGAGAACCATGAACCGTTATCGATCTCCGTTAAGAGACGGGAATGTTTTTGATTGAGAGCGCCGTTTCCGTCCGATGTTCGTTGCAGGCGGCGGTCATGAAAAACGACGGGGATATTATCCGCCGAGATACGAACATCCAGCTCGATCATGTCGCTCTTCGCTTCGATCGCTTTTTGGAATGCGGCAAGCGAATTCTCGGGCGCTTCGTCCGAAAAGCCGCGGTGGGCAATGATGATCGGTGCGGAATATGATTGTGATTGAGATGATAAGGGCATTGGCACGTTTCATTCCCGCAGATGAGGGAAGTATTAGATTCTGTTCAGGAACGTGAATGAAATATCCGGCCGGCCGGTCACTGAACGCCGAGCTCGGTGAGCATGCGCTGCTGTACTTCTTCCACGGTCCCTTCACCGTTGATCGAAGAAAGCAGACCTTGCTGTGCATAATAATCTTTGACGGGTGATGTCTTATTGTTATAGATGGCGATACGCTTCACGACCGTTTCCGGTGAATCGTCTACGCGGTGTTCCATTGCTCCTCGGCGCACGAGACGTTCCATGATCCGCTCAACGGAAACTTCAATGAACAATACTTTCCGGGGAGTGATGGAGAGGTCTTCGAAGATCTTCTTCAGCGCCACGGCCTGTGCAACAGTCCGCGGAAAACCATCCAGAATTATTCCATTCTTACAGTCCGGGGAAATGAGCACCTTTTTGATCATTTCAATCATCACGTCATCCGGCACAAGATTGCCCGCATCCATCAGCACTTTTGCTTTCAATCCGAGATCGGTCTCATTCTTGATCTCCATTCGCAGTCTATCACCCGTAGAGATGTGCGGGATATGGAATTTCTCTGAAAGGATCTTTGCTTGAGTACCTTTGCCGACACCGGGGGGACCGAATAGAATAATATGCATTATCGTATCATCTAATTTTAAAAATTTGCAAAGCCAAAACGACAATTTACCATGCTGTATCTATACCGCAATTGGAATTTGGGATTTGTATTTTGTTATTTTACGTTAGTGCCTGGTGCTTTCGTGGTTAATTTCTAATTTCTCAGTCTTAACTGCCAGTTGCCCGCATGCCGCATCGATATCTACCCCCGCACTGTGCCGGATGAATGTTGTTACGTTCTGATCGCGGAGCTTTTGCCAAAATTGTTCCAGTCCTGCGCGCGACGCCCCATGAAGCGATGCCGAATATCCCTTAGGATGTGTGAACTCGATGGAGTGGAACGGGATCAAATTTACGCGGCAGTCCAGTCTTCTTGCCGCTTTTACGAGTAGCCGAACATCCTCATCCGTATCGTTCACTCCTGTGAAGACGATATATTCAAGCATCACGCTCTTCTTCGTCTTCTTATTATAATATTCCAGAGCAGAAATGAGCGCTTCGACATCAAACTTTTTTGTGATCGGCATCAGTTCCGTCCGCACTTCATTTCTCATAGAGTGCAGAGAAAGTGCTAATTTTATCTTCCGGTCCTCATCCGCCATCTTGCGGATATAGTTTGCATATCCTGCGGTGGACAGCGTGATCCTTTTCGGACTCAATCCTACTCCATGCTGGTCTGTGAGGATCTCCACCGCAGCCATCATATTCTCATAATTGAGCATCGGTTCACCCATTCCCATGAAGACGATATTCGTGATCGGTTTCACGGTGGATGCCTGTGCTGTAATGAACTGGTTCAGTATCTCGCTGACGGTCAGATTCCTGAGGAATCCCATACTTGCCGTCGCGCAAAAGGTACAATCCAGCGCACAGCCGATTTGTGTAGAGACGCAAAGCGTCATCCGTTCTTCTGCATCGACCGCTGTCGGACGGGGAGGAATCAGCACGGTTTCAATCTTTTTCCCATCCGAAAGTTCATACAAGAACTTTACCGTCCCATCAGTCTTCGAAGTCTGGAATGTTGCAACGGTGAACTGTTCGATCGTTGCGGATTCCGACAATTTCTGTCGCAGCGGCACGGATAAATTCGTCATCTCATCAAATGATGACACGCGGTATTTATAGAGCCATTGGTAGATCTGGCCCGCCCGGTATTTCGGTTCGCCGATTGAAACAATGAATTGTTCCAGTGCGCCGAGAGTCAAACCTTTTACATTTGTTTTGGTCATAAGAAAAAAATTAGACTAGGAGAGTAAGCTACACCCCCCAAGTCTAATCGAAAATCCAAAAAATGGAGAAGTATTGCAATGAAGATTCAAGGTGTCCTCACGGGCTGAAAATCTTTGTTTATTGCTAAAAATAGCGTATTATTGTGTGCTTTAATCTCTTATTTCTCCCCCACTAAAAGAATGTTTCTAAGCGATGGCGAATCTCCGTTCACAAGTAATACTTTTTACTCTTTTTTCCTCCCTGCTCCTGGCTCAAAAACCGCTTGAAATGTCCATTGTTCCCGGATCCGAAAAAGAAGAACCCGCAGAACTTGTGTCCAAAGATATCCGTGATGATAACGGGATTACCACTGCCGGACTCATCATTTTCTCCGACCTGAAAGGCCTCACGTTCCAGTCATATAACGGCGTCGTTAAAATGAATCGCAATCCCGGTAAGGACTTTTTATTCCTTTCGCCGGATGAGCGCGTTGTTGAGGTCTATTGTCTTGGATATACGCCGCTGAAGATCATGCTGAATGAATTGGGGATCAAACTGAAGAGCGGACAGACCTGGTCCGTAAAGATCACCGGTGACAAGAAACTGGATATGATCCCGGTCAATCTGCTGATCGATCAGGATGATGCGAAGATCTTCATTGACGGAGTGGATAAAGGGGCAATGAAATCACACCAACTCTCAGCCGGTAAACACGGTATTCGCATCGAAAAAGCCGGGTATATCACGCTGACCGATTCCATCGATGTCGGTCAGGATAATTCATTGTTCTCATTCAAACTTCCCGAACTGGATATGATCGGTATTACCATCAATTCCGTCCCGCAGGAAGCGAAGATCTTTATTGATGAAGTGGAAAAAGGGGAGACTAACCGCGGATTGTTCCTGTATCCTGGAAAATATAAACTCCGGCTCTCCAAAGGAGGATATTCGGATTCGTCCGTATCGATTACAGTCTCCGAGACATCAAAGAAAGAACTTACCATCGTATTGGTGAAGAATACAGGATTGTTATCATTCACCGTGCAGCCCGCGGATGCCGTTGTCCTAGTCAATAAAGAGAATGTATCAGGAAAAGGTCAGGTCGATCTTACTCCCGGAACATACAAAGTTGAGGTCACCCGTGAAAACTATCATCCTCTTTCCGAAGTGATCGAGATCGGAAAGAATAAAAATCTTCAGCGATCGTTCGTGCTGAAACCTAAAGTGGGAACATACCAGTTCTCCGCTGCACCTTCCGGCTCGTCCGCACAATTGGCACAGGCAGGGGTCGTAGTGAAACAATGGTCCGGATTGACCCGCTTCAAAGATATCATGGTGGGAACGTATACGTTGACGGTCACTTTGCAGGGATATGATCCGTTCTCGAAAACAGTTACCATTCGTGAAAATGAAACAAGTGTGGATGATGTTGTGCTGAAGAAAGCAGTGTTTGGATCAGTGAAGATCACGGCATCACCAGCGGATGCATCCGTCAGCCTCTATCAGAATGGAACATTTGTCAAGACACTCCAGAACGGTGTTGTGGAAAACAATCTCCGTCCCGGTTCGTACCGTATAAAAGTGTCATATTCAGGATATGAAACGGATGAGTCCTCTCTCACGATTGTCGAAGGGCGAACTGCAGCAAAGGATGTGAGCCTTGATGCGGTCGTTTATACGGAACCGAGGGAAAGTGAATTGGTAGGGCTCTACGCGCAATATTCCACGGACGGTGAACCGAAGGGGGGCAGTCAGATGAATTTTGGATGGGGTGTGCATTTGGATATGGATACAGGCGGAATTTTTTTTGTTGAAATGTCACAGGGAATCTTTATCGACAAACTGGTGAAAGAACAGCCCGGTGTTAAGATTGAACAGGATTGGGCCGGAATGAGTGTGGGATTCGGATTTTCAATGGCGCCGGTGGAGGATAGTTTCATCGAGATCTTCGGAAAATATGATGCCCGCATTCAGTTCAGCGGAAAAGAAAAAATGACGTATCTTACCGTCTCAAGCGAAAAAGAGCTCATCAATGATTTTTATTCCAGTCGTTGGATGTACGGTTTCAATATTTTCCCTTCAAATTCATTGCTGCTGAAAGTCGGTCTGTTCTCTCAGGGTGATATGTATGAAGATGATGAGAGCAGTCTTGGAAAGATCAACGATACCACCGGAAAGTTGGTCTCCATTGTGGATAAACGTAACGGCTTTTTTGCAGAACTCTCAATAATTTTTTAGACGGGGCGGAAAATGAAGTTGCAGCATATTCTTGTATTGAGCGTGTTCATGATCGCAGCACTTTGCGCGCAGCCGCTGACCAAAGAGAAGATCAGAAGTTCTACTATCTACTATTACGGTGAAGCGACATCGGAACTGGAACAGGAAGCAAGTGATCATGCGTTGAAGAATCTCGTGCAGAGTATCGCGGTGAATATCTCCAGCCAGATGACCCGCGTCGTTTCGGAAAAGAACGGAAATCTGCAGGACACATACGAAAATGTCGTCAATTCCTATTCGAATGCGACGCTGAAAGATGTAAAGTTCATGAAGCAGCCTGCCGCGAACGGCATTGAGGTCTTCGCCTACATGGAAAAGAGCGAAGTGAACAAGATGTTCGAAGAGCGAAAGAAACTTGTCTGCGATATCTATGAAAAGGCTGTCGAATTCGAAACGGATGTGGATATCGCAAACGCGCTGAAGTATTACTATTTCTCCATCATCCTGATGAATTCCATTCCGGATAAGTCTGTGGATTATCAGACAAAGAACCTACTGATCGAAATTCCGCTCCGCATCAATGCGCTCATTAACAATACCAAATTCAAATTGGTCGCGGACAAGAGGATCTCTGAGAAGGAACGGGAACTGCAGTTCGAAATTCTGACCTTCGGAAAGCCGATCCGTAAACTGGATTTTTCATGCTGGGACGGTGTGTCGCAGGTGAACGTCAGTGCGGTGGATGGAGCAGGGATCTTCCGTTTGATCGGCGCGAGCGCATCGTTCGATAAGATCGATCTTGCAATTAAATATCAATACTATGAGTCCCGCGAAGAGATCAAAGAAGTTGCCGATCTGTGGGGCTTTGTTGTGAAACCGTCGTTCAAAAACGCACAGAATGTTCCCCTTGCTGTTTCAAAAGCTTCCGCTGTTGTTTCGCTTCCGG
>CAIVNT010000015.1 GCA_903907305.1 uncultured Ignavibacteriota bacterium | reverse complement strand
ATGAAAAAGGACAAGAATTTCTCCGTCAGGCAAAACGCGAAGGATGGAAAGTACTTTTATTGACATCCAAGAGTCTTGAGTATGCCGAATGGCCGCGCGAAAGCCTTGATAACATTTATTTCATTCCCGATGTGAATAAAGAATGGCACATGCCCGACGTGATCAACGGTGTCAGCTTTCTGGCAAGGACTGAACAGATCGACCGTATCGTTGCACTGGATGATTTTGATGTGGAAAAGGCAGCGACACTTCGCGAACATCTCCGCATCGGCGGAATGGGGGAGTCGACCGCACGGTATTTTCGCGACAAGCTGGCGATGCGAATGAAAGCACGTGAAGCAGGGATCAATGTTCCGGATTTCGTCGGAATTCTGAACTACGATCGTATCAGGGAATATTTAGCAAAGGTTCCTCCGCCGTATGTATTGAAACCTAGATTATCCGCAGGAGCAATCGGCATCAAAAAGATACACAATGCAGAGGAACTTTGGAGGAAATTGGATGAACTTGGTGATCAGCAGTCCTTTTATCTTTTAGAGAAATTTGTCCCGGGTGAGATATTTCATGTGGACAGTATCTTGGCAAATAAGAAGATCCTCTTTTCAATCGTCAGCAAGTATGGTTTACCGCCGATGGAAGTCTCACACGAAGGCCGTGTTTTTATGACACGGACGATCGAACGGGAAAGTCCTGATGAGAAAGCACTGCAGCAATTGAATCGTTCTGTGTTGCCCTCCCTTGGATTGCTGCAGGGCGTTTCACATACCGAGTATATTAAAGCCCACGAAGACGGGAAATTTTATTTCCTTGAAACATCAGCCCGCGTGGGCGGTGCCCACATTGTGGAACTGATCGAAGGGGCCACCGGAATGAATCTCTGGGCAGAATGGGCAAAGTTAGAAACAGCTGAAGATGTTTTATCCTACCAGCCTAAGCCGCTGCGCGAAGAATATGCCGGTCTCATTGTATCGTTGGCAAAACAGCAATGGCCTGATCTTTCCGCATATAGTGATCCTGAGATCTATTGGAAGATCAAAAAGGAATTCCATGCCGGTCTTGTTGTGACATCAAAGAATTTCCAACGGATCGAATCACTTCTAAATTCATATACGGAAAGATTCTACGCGGATTTCTTTACTTCGGCACCGCCGAAAGAAAAACCGAATCATTAAAAATGAAATATGTTCTCATCATCGGTGCCGGTTCTGATATTGCTTTTCCACTTGAACGGCTTTACGCCAAAGCGGGATATGGTCTTTTTTTGGCCAGCCGAAATATCGACAAGTTGAAGGCTGATGCTCAAGCGATCACTAACGAATTCAGCGTTGAAGCAATAGCATATCGATTCGATGTTACTGAAACGGAGACACATCAGCAGTTCTACGATTCGCTGCCGAAGAGACCGATCGGCATCATTTGTCTCGCGGGAATTCTCGGCGAGCAGAAAGTATCGGAAAAAGAGTTCCGTGAAGCACAAAAAGTGATCGATGCAAATTTCTCGGGACTTGTTTCGATTGTGCATATTGCTGCAAATGATTTAGAATCGGGAAAGCAGGGATTCATTGTGGGTGTAAGTTCTGTTGCAGGTGAAAAGGGGAGAAAGAGTAATTATGTCTATGCCAGTGCAAAAGCAGGATTTACCGCATTCTTGTCAGGATTACGGAATCGTCTCCATGAATCTCACGTTCAGGTTTTAACGGTCCATCCGGGATTCATCCGGACGAAAATGATCGAAGGACGAACAACATACGGATTTATTACCGCAACACCGGAAGAAGTCGCGGCGGATATATTTCGCGGGCAGCAATCCGGCAAAGATTTCATATATTCCAAATGGTATTGGCGGTATATCATGCTTGCATTTTCTTTGATCCCTGAATCAATCGTAAAGAGATTGAATTTTAAATGACCATACGTAACAGAGCCGAATTGGCGCTTTTTGCAACGACCTTTATTTGGGGCAGCACGTTCGTTGTTGTTAAATCGGGATCGGGAAGTATTTCGCCGTCATTGTTCATCGCATTACGATTCGGAATTGGCGCTCTGATCTTTGGTGTATTATTGTTCAAACAATTGCGCTCAGTCAACCGTTCTGTCATTATCAACGGATCGATATTGGGAGCGATGCTTGGAATTGGGATATTGCTGCAGAATCACGGTATCTATCAGACAACTGCTTCCAAATCGGCATTTATCACCGGTTTAATGGTAATTTTCACACCCATTGCACAATTGATTCTGGAACGCAAGCCGCCGAAACTTGGAAATGTTTTTGGGATCGTGATCGTAACATTCGGCCTGTATTTATTGACATCACCGACCGGATCGGAAATTAATTCCGGCGATATTCTGGTCTTGATCTCGGCCGCGATCT
>CAIVNT010000014.1 GCA_903907305.1 uncultured Ignavibacteriota bacterium | reverse complement strand
GATCTCGCCTGCTAGTGTGAGTTAGAGTGGCCGGCAGGCATTTTTATGGATTCCCGCCAAGATCATGCGGGAATGACAAATGGATAAAGAACAAATTTTGTTTTTGAGATGGCTTCTAGTTATTTGAATGTGGTATATTATCTGAAAGATCATCTATCACAGGAGCACGAATGAAATCACTTCTTTTTTTCCTTTTCACCGTATCAGGCATTCTCATGGCGCAAAAACCGAACCCACCGGGTACCGATATCCATTCTTTTGCGAACAGCAGCGAGGTCGTCGTATCGCATATTGCGCTGGACCTTTCTGTAAATTTTGATACCAAGACATTATCCGGAACCGCCGCACTCTCACTGGAACACAAGAAGAAAACGAAGACCCTCATCCTGGACACACGCGATCTGACGATCTCAGACGTAACGCTGGATGGTAGCACTTCTTCGGCGTCATACACCCTCGGCAAAGAAGTTCAATATCTCGGTCGTCCTCTCACGATCACCATCACGCCGAGGACAAAATTAGTGATAGTGCACTACAGCACATCACCCAATGCTGCCGCACTGCAATGGCTCGAACCTTCGCAGACTGCGGGTAAAGAAAAACCGTTTCTGTTCACACAGTCCGAAGCGATCCTCGCACGCTCATGGGTGCCGTGTATGGATGGTCCCGGTGTGCGAATGACATATTCAGCCACGATCCGCACACGACCGGATCTGCTCGCGCTAATGAGTGCGGGGAATCCCGTTGCAAAATCAACGGACGGTATCTACAAGTTTGAAATGAAACAGCGCATCTCATCCTACCTGCTTGCGTTAGCTGTGGGCAATCTGGAATTCCGTTCACTCGGCACCAGAAGCGGTGTCTACGCAGAACCGGGCATTGTGGAAAAATCTGCCTTCGAATTCGTCGATCTTGAAAAGATGATCACTGCAGCAGAAGAATTGTACGGACCGTACCGCTGGGAACGATACGATCTCCTCGTTCTTCCCCCGAGCTTCCCGTTTGGCGGAATGGAGAATCCGAGATTGACCTTTGCAACACCAACCATCCTTGCCGGCGACCGTTCTTTAGTCGCCCTTATCGCCCACGAACTTGCGCATTCATGGTCCGGCAACCTCGTCACCAATGCAACGTGGAATGATTTCTGGCTGAACGAAGGTTTCACCGTATACTTTGAACACCGCATTATGGAAAAAGTGTATGGCAGAACATACACCGAAATGCTCGCCACGCTCACATTGAAAGATCTGCAAGAAACGATCGTTTCCATTGGAGCAACAAATGCGGACACACGACTAAAACTCGACCTGACGGGACGCGACCCGGACGATGGAATGACCGACATCGCTTACAATAAGGGATATTTCTTTTTGCGCCTCTGTGAAGAGACATTCGGACGTGAACAATGGGATGGATTCCTGACGAAGTATTTCACTGATAATGCGTTCACAACAATGACCACGGAACAATTTCTGAAACATCTCGACGCTCGGTTCGGCGTGCTCTCCAACAAGGATGTTGCGTCCAAAATAAAAGCGAATGAATGGATCTATTCGCCGGGGCTTCCCGACAATTGTCCGAAACCTCAATCAACAGAATTTGAAAAGGTGATGTCACAGGTCTCTTCATTTATGAATGGCACTCCGGCATCAAAACTCACAACTGAGGGCTGGACAACGCATCACTGGCTCTATTTCCTGCGAAATATTCCCGACTCCGTCCGTCTGGAAAAAGTGATCGAGATGGACTATGCATTCAACTTCACCCGTTCCGGAAATTCGGAGATCCTCTGCGAATGGTTCCAGCGCTGCATTAAAGCGGACTATGAAACAGCGTTTGGTCCTATGCGTGGCTATTTGATGAATGTAGGACGACGCAAACTGGTAAAGCCGATCTACACCGCACTAGCAAAGACTGAAAAGGGAAAAACTTGGGCGAAACAGGTGTATGAAAAGGCCCGTCCCGGTTATCACTCCGTCACCTACAACACTATTGATGGTATTTTAAAATAGTTATAGAGTTGGAGTCCACCTATTATGTGGGCTTCAACTATTTGATCATCAGATGTAGTCCCTCCTTGCGATTGACTACATCTTTGTATTTGAATCT
>CAIVNT010000013.1 GCA_903907305.1 uncultured Ignavibacteriota bacterium | reverse complement strand
TAAGGACTGATTTACTGAGTGTCGGACGAGTTTCGGATACAGAAGAAATAATCTTTATTTTTCTATTCTCAGTTATTATTCGAACATTTGTGAACGTTCCGCACTTGATGCCTTCGGTCTGAGCATCCATAATTGAACAGAGGACGGATATGGACAGAATCAATGTTTTAATTCCCATAGATCACCGTAATGGAAGCATCATTCGGATTAGAATAGACAATATCCGTTACACTATCACCGTTGAAATCCCCGCAGCGAAAGACCGATTCTTTAGGAATGTCCGCAATTCGGACCGGAGTGAAGAATCTGCCGTTCCCTTTGCCGCGATATAACATCAATTCGGAAGTGATACGGTCGTGATATAAAATATCAAGATTGCCGTCATTATCAAAATCATACTGCTGCAGTTGTTCAGAAGTTTTGATATTCATGGAGGAGGAAATTGTTTCAAACGTACCGAATGTAGTCTCTTTATTCCCCAACGCAATACGGAGAATGTTCTCAGGCGATGTACAGACGATAACATCTTTCAATTGATCTCCGTTGAAGTCGTCCAGAAAAACAAATGCTTTTCGGTTCGCTGAATCGGATAATTCCGTTGTGAATAACCGTCCTTTGAAGTTACCGGTTGAATCATTCATCGTAATACCGAACATCGTCGCTCTGATCTTATCGTCGCTGTACACATACACGAGATCGGTCTTTCCGTCCCCATTCAAGTCGGTGATAGTGGAACTGATGATCCTCGAAGGGATCAACGGAACGAGACTTCTTGTAAGGAAGCGTGTTCCTTTTACCTGCTGATAAAATACGATGGAATTTGTTGATGAAGCCATGAAGGCATACAAGGATATGCCTTTTTCCATGTATGACACGTCGGGAAGGACAGTTGTGGGTTTATCCGGAAGTGGAATGGAGAACTGTTCTATATCACCGGTCAATGTTGACATCGAATCAGTCTCACTCCGCAGTGTGATCAATGATATCTTCGGATCATCCTGATGAGTTGTATACAACGTAATAGATGTATCGCTTTTGGCATACAATGAAACGGCAAATGGTTTTTCCGGAGTTTCCAGAGATATCTGTCCTGAGAAGAAATTATTATGTGAGGCGATCATGAGTGAAACAGAAGAAGAATTCTCGTTGCATACAACGATATCATCCTTGCCATCGTTGTTCAGGTCCATCACAGAAAGACTTGAAGGGTGTAATCCTGAAGCAAACGAGATCTCTTCTTCTTTCGGAATGGAAACGGGCTGCGAATTCCAAACAATATTGTATGAAGTTCCATTCCCGGAGAGACAAATCACGTCGGTAATTTTATCGCCGTTCAGATCACCGCACATGATATCTTGAGTCCCTTGTTTCACACCATAGATGATCTCATCATAATAATTCCCGTCGCCCTTATTCAAGACGAGAGAATATACTTGTTCGCGCAGGTCATAAATCAATACATCCGTTGAAACAGTGGTCCTGAAATTCCCTTTTATTATCGCTGCAGGTATCTTATATACCGGAATTGCCTGCGAAAACGAGAAGTTTCCAAGTCCATCACCTTCAAGAATCTGCAGCGTCTTATCTTTCGCAGACGAAATTGCGACATCCGAAAGACGATCGTTATTCACATCCAAGAATTGAACGTGCACGCTGTCTTCAGCGAACGACAGAACGGTCTGTTCGGAGAATTTCAATTTCCCGAGACCGAGGAATAATACTGTCTCATTGGTCAGCCAATTGTTCACAGCAACATCAACGATTTTGTCCCCGTTCAGTGCCACAAGTGAAAAATCATTCACCGGAATATTTTCGAACAGTATCTTCGCCGGAAGGAATTTACCATTCCCTTTCGCCTGAAGATAACTGACGCCGGATGATAGTTTACCGTAGGACATCACATCGGGAATACGGTCATTATTCAGATCACCAATCACCGCATATTCAGGATAGAAATTGACCGTATATGACGACGCTACATATGTTGAATCGCCGCGGCGGCTCAGAAATAGCTCGATTTGATTTTGTTCCCTGTGGACGACAACGATGTCATCCATTCCG
>CAIVNT010000012.1 GCA_903907305.1 uncultured Ignavibacteriota bacterium | reverse complement strand
CGCGCTGATGGGACAGGGGACTCGTGTCGTGGATGCAGCGGTGAACGGTGTATTCATTCACGGAGCGGCGGGAGATCATGCCGCAGAGATGATCGGGATTCAGGGGATGATCGCGAGTGATATCACCAAATTTGTTCCTACGGTTATACGAAAGGTTTTGCATTTATGAATCCACAACAACGGACGATCTCGTTCATCCAGTTCCAATTGCCCGCCATTGCATGGTGCTTCTTTATTTTTATCGCTTCGTCTATTCCCATGGCAAAACTTCCGCCGCTGGAGAATTATTCCGATAAATTTGTTCATGCCGGTGTCTTTTCCGTACTGGCGTGGCTGATGCATGTTGCACTGTTCCATCAGGGGAATCAGTTCATCAGACGTTATGCGCTTTTGATCACCATTCTATTCGTCCTGTTCTACGGTATCTCCGATGAATTCCATCAGCTCTTTACGCCCGGACGCTCTACCGATCCGTACGATGTCATGGCGGATACGATCGGCGGTCTGCTCTATGCAACGGTCAATCTTCGTTTCAAGTTCTACCGGAATGCACGCGGTGAATAATGTGCTGAGCAGGATCGTTATGATCCCGACATTCCGTTCACTTCGCCAGCCGAACTACCGCTTATTCATTTCCGGACAGATCCTTTCCCTCGTCGGTACGTGGATGCAGACAATGGCGCAGTCATGGCTTGTCTATCAATTAACGCATTCATCCGTCTGGCTCGGCACGATCGGATTCCTGAATACATTCCCGATGTTGCTGTTCGCATTCTACGGCGGATCGATCGCTGATCGTTTTCCGAAACACAGGATCATTCTGATCACTCAGATCCTTTCTTTGATACAGGCAGTGATCCTGACGGCACTTGTCTTCTTTGATGTTGCCACCGTTACGATGGTCTGTATGCTTGCATTCACACTTGGGACGATCAACGCATTTGATGTTCCCGCCCGGCAGGCTTTTGTCGCAGAACTTGTCGGAAGAGAGAACCTGACCAATGCCATCGCACTGAATTCGGCAACGTTCAACGCCGCACGCATCATCGGTCCGGCCATCGGCGGCGTGATCATCGGTGCGGTCGGTGTGGTTTGGTGTTTCTTCCTGAATGCACTTTCGTTCATGGCTGTGATCATGGTCCTTTTGAAAATGAAGATCGAATCGAAACCCGCACCGCCGAAGGAGCAGGTGAGTATTCTTCTGCGACTGCAGGAAAGCGTCCGCTATGTCCGTTCGGACCGTTCGATGATCGCAGTTCTAGTGCTGGTTGCGGTCATTACAGTGTTTGGATGGTCATATACGGTATTACTGCCGATCTTTGCCGACACAATTTTGAATATCGGTGCGGTAGGACTCGGAAATCTGATGATGTCCTTCGGCATCGGAGCATTCATCAGTGCCATTATTGTAGCAAGCGCCGAGAGCAAGGTTCGTCCGAGCAGATTCATCTATGCGGGGATGACGATCTTCATTATCGGCGTCTCGGTATTTGCATTATCCACCAATGTTGCCGTATCATTATACAGTCTGGTGCTGGTCGGGATGGGACTGATCATGTTCATCTCCACAGCAAACGCTACATTTCAGCGGAGAGCACCGGATGCAATGCGTGGAAGAGTAATGGGATTATATCTGCTCATCTTTCAGGGATTGGCTCCGTTCGGTCATTTCGGAATGGGATGGGCGGCAAGCGAGATCGGTCCGAGATCCGCGATACTCTGCGGTGCATCCATCTGCGCGGTCAGCGGTATTGGAATGCGGTTATATATGAATTCACAACGCGAAAAATAACAAAGGAAATCTATGCGTAAGCAACTTGTCATCGTCATCATACTCGTTTCATCCATTGCATTCAGCCAGGGCAATGGCGACCAGATCGCCCTTCAAAAAGCACTCTCCGCTCCGACGGATTCCGCAAAGATCGATCAGATCAATGTGTTCATCAAGAACAATCCGGCAAGCCAAATGCTGCCGAATGCCTATGCAATGAAATTCCAGATCTATTCGAATCTGAAGAATGACAGCGGTGCATATTTTTCCGTAAAGAAATATCTTTCATTGCTGGATCATTCACAGCGTGTGCCGGCGATGAACGCCGTAGCATTTGAATTTGCTCAGAGAAAAATGTTCATTGATTCTGCTGCGGCATTGATCGATTCTGCCATAGCGATGTATCCAAAAGAGGAACCGGTGCTGTTGAATACAAAAGCCCTCATCCTTTTTCGCCAGGGGAAAAACAGTGAAGCGCTGACGGTGCAGCAGCATACGGTATCGCTGCTTCCGGCGAACTCCACCACGGATTCTCGGTACGTATCATTCTTTGTTCAGCTCGGTTTCATCCAATTTGAGGGAGGCGATGCGCTGAACGGAATGCAGAAGATCGTTCTCGGGAATATTGTCCTTCCGAAACAAAGTCTTGCCAACGTGATGATCGATTCCATGCTCATCACCAAAAGTGTTCCTGCGGCTTCCGTCACTCGCGTGCGGGACAGTCTCTACAGAACAGCAGTTTCGTTATATCTCCAGCATTCATCAGATAGTGTTATGGCAAAGAGTGTGCTTGGAGTTGCCCTTGCAAGAATGAAGATGTTCCCGGAGACTGCCGTTGCCTTTTCGCTGGAATCATATATGGCTACACGAGAGAGGACGGTTGAAGAGCGGTCCGGTTCGGCGGCGGCATTAGGACTCACCTACTATAATTTCGGCCGCTATGCGGATGCGGAACAATATCTTGCAGAAGCCGCATCGTTTGCTCCGCCGAACGAAACCGAATTATTCATCTCGCTCGGCGATGTGAAAGAAAAACTCGGAAAGAAAAAGGATGCATTCGATGTGTACCTTGCCGGCGCGATGGGTTCCCGTGCGTCGTCCGTCTATGATAGACTTATCTCGCTGAAGAACGAATTGTATCCCACCATCAGTTTGGATTCGCTGATCGTCGCGTACCAAGCGGCTGCGCTCAAATTTTCTCCCGAAGAATTCCACCGCACTCCGTCGGGACTGAAGAAGAACGAATCCGAACGTGTTGTGCTTGCGGAACTTTTCACTGGTTCGGAATGCCGTCCGTGTCAGGCCGCGGATATTGCATTCGACTATCTGATCGAACGGTATCGTACATCGTCGCTTGCCATTCTGGAATATCATCTGCATATACCTGCACCTGATCCGTTCGTGAATATGGATTCTGAAAACAGAGGGAACTACTACGGCGTGAACAGTACGCCGACGGCGGTCTTCGGCGGGACAACGATAAATTCCTCCGGGGGGAACAGGACTGCTGCGAGGAATAAATTCCTGTTATATTCGGATATCATCGAGCGTCAACTGAAAAAAACGACGACCGTTTCCATCGCTGTGAAAGCGAGCATGAATAATAATGTGATAGCGGTGACGGCCAATGCTGCAACGGCAGCAGTCGGATCTAAATTTAGACTCAGGATCGTGCTGGTGGAGGATGAAGTATTCTATAAAGGAGCGAATGGCATCGAACGGCACAAATTTGTCGTCCGTAAAATGCTGAAATCGGTGGATGGATTCTCCTTTGCGAAGAATGGGAAAGTGACTGTGAACCAGAAAGTCGATCTAAAAG
Organism: uncultured Ignavibacteriota bacterium; assembly: GCA_903907305.1. Lineage (GTDB taxonomy): Bacteria > Bacteroidota > Ignavibacteria > UBA10030 > UBA8401 > UBA8401. The sequence goes on along the minus strand of CAIVNT010000012.1, from coordinate 1,380 downwards.
TAATACAGCAGGAACTCGAAAAGTACTACACCGGAGCCAACTCACAGTTTGCTAAAATGGGGGCAATGATCAAAGAGCAAAAGACCAAGATCGATCCTGCGAGATTGGCTATTGTGGCCTTTGTTCAGGATGACGCAACCAAGGAGGTCCTGCAGGCAGTTACTGAAAAAGTTATCGCTAAAGTGAACAGCAAATGATTGACATAATATGTGCTTGACAATTTTGTTTTAATAACCTACTTTTGAAAGCCCTTCCATAGAACATTATAAAAAGGATTCGATTGTCCGTTACGATATACGACATTGCCAGGGAAGCGAATGTAGGAATTGGTACAGTTTCGCGCGTCTTGAATAACAGTGCAAATGTTACTTCACAGACACGTGAACGGGTAATTACTATCGCCCGCCGGCTGAACTATCAGCCGCATGCATTTGCACAGGCATTGGCCCGCAAACGATCAAACACACTCAGCGCAATCATTCCTTTCTTCACAAACTATTTTTTCATTGAGGTCCTTCAGGGCGTTCAGGAAACACTCACATCTCTCGGATACGATCTGATCATCCACGGCGTCAATAGTCAGGATCAGGTGGAAGAATACCTCCAACGATCGATGAGAAAAGGTCGAGTGGACGGAACACTGTTGTTTTCCCTTGAGCTACCCGAAATATATGCGCAAGAGATCCTGGAACGAAAGACCCCTTTGGTTCTTGTGGATACATTCCATCCGAAGTTCGATTCCATCCGAGTGGATAATACAATGGGAGCGAAGATCGCGACTGAACACCTGCTCTCCTTAGGACACAAGTCCATCGGCATGATCAATGCCAATCTAAAAAGTTCGCCGGCAAAAGAACGCCTCTCAAGTTTTCGACTGACCATGTCCGAGCACGGCATCAGCATCAGTGATGATCTGATCATGAACAGTCCTGATGCAAAGAATGACGGATTCAGCAGAGAGTCCGGTTATCACAGCATGAAAGAATTCCTGGCAAGGGGAACCGCTCTGCCGACGGCACTCTTCGTTTCGAGTGATATTCAGGCGATCGGTGTTCTTGCCGCGTTGCGCGAAAGCGGTATCCGTGTACCGGAAGATGTATCCATCGTCAGTTTTGACGATGTTGAACTTGCGAAAAATTTCGATCTGACGACCATGAGCCAGCCCATGTTCAAAATGGGTGTACTGGCGGTGAAGAAGATGCTGGAACGGATCGAGAATCCGAATGCACCGGTCACATCGGTGGACTTCAAACCAACGCTGGTGATCCGTGCAAGCTGCGGTGCAAACAAAAAATATGTGTTCCATCAACAATAAACGAAACAACGCTTTTCATATTATCATTTCGGAGTCGCTGGAATGAAAAAAATCGGTACCGTTCT
>CAIVNT010000011.1 GCA_903907305.1 uncultured Ignavibacteriota bacterium | reverse complement strand
TCAGTGCGGGTGCCAGCCAATATGATGGGACGCCCATATTGATCAATCGGGGGACAGCTCCGACTGCATCATTCGTATGCAATGTACTGAGAACCAGATGCCCCGTTAATGCTGCTTCAGTGGCCATGATACCTGTCTCAGAATCACGGATCTCACCGACAAGCGCTACATCCGGATCTTGCCGTAGAATTGCACGCAATGCGCTTGCAAACGTCAGATCGCGGTCCGGATCGACGTTCACCTGGTTCACGGTCTCAACTTGGTATTCGACAGGATTCTCAACAGTAACAATATTCTTTTCAACGGACTTGATGTGATTGATTGCCGCGTAGAGCGTGGTACTCTTACCGCTTCCCGTTGGTCCTGTTACGAGCAGCAGACCGTTCGGTTGATTCAGCAGATGCTCAAGCATCGCCAGATTATGATGCGCCATTCCGAGTTCAGTCAGTTTCTTATTGATGGAACTCTTGTTCAGAATGCGGAGGACGATCTTTTCACCGTTCACAGTCGGAAGCGAATTGACGCGAAGGTCGAATGACCGGGTTTCAAGCATCATGGAGATACGGCCGTCCTGTGGTTTCTTTTTTTCAAAGATATCCATGGACGCTTTGGTCTTAATGACAGCGGCCATACCATCGGCGATCTTTTTGGGGAACGAGGCAACACGCTGAAGAACCCCGTCCAAACGGAACCGCAATCGCAGCTCATCATCGAACGGCTCAACATGGATATCGCTCGCACCGATTTTGATCGCACGGAGGAATATCTCATCCACCAGTTCGATGAGCGGAGGGAAATCTCCGATCTTATCAAGACGTTCTACTTCTTTGCCGCCGGAACGCACCACATCGAATTTTTCAAGATCGATCGCACTGGCGATCCGCTTCAATTCGTCAAAACCGCCTTGCTGTATCTTCAGTGTCTCATCAAAATCATTGACGGCGGCCACGACCGGGACGATCTTCTTCTGCGTCAGCCTGGCCAGTTCATCAAGGACACTCTTATACGGAGGATCGGTGAGGGCAACAGTGAGTTCATTGCCGAACAGGAACATCGGAATGATCCGGTGTTTTCGGATGAACGAAATCGATAAGATCTCTTTCGGGGCGGAATTTGTCTCTGCATACAATTTCATCACCGGAAGATTGAATGCTTTTCCGAGATGCTGCACCAGTTCTTCCGGTGTAAAATAATTGAATTCGATCATCGCGCGGGCAAGACCGTCATTCATCCCATAATTGGTCGCGGTATCAGCAAACTGCTTCCATCGCTCTTCAGTCAGCACCTTGTTGGTGAGACAATAATCACGGAACACAATATCTTCGCGTAGGAACATAATTATTCGAACAGTTTGTCGAGCTCGGATTGAGTAAGAGTGTGGACTTCTTTTTTTGCCACTAACCGTTCAGCTTCTTCCAGTAATTCTGTGATATCATTTTCGTTGAACTGGGGAATATTCATCGTCCGCAGCTGTTTCCCCTCATTGATCATTGCTGCAATCACC
>CAIVNT010000010.1 GCA_903907305.1 uncultured Ignavibacteriota bacterium | reverse complement strand
GTTGCGAGACGAAGAATATCTTCGTCTTAAAATCCTTGCCTGTATGCTGCCTGATTTTTAACCAAAATAGCTCCTGATTTTACCCACTCGATCGGGAGAAGAGCCCATAAAGAATTTAATAATCTTTCAATCTTGTAATCTTGCAATGCTTTTATAGCCCCATGGCCTTATTCAAAAAATCTACGAGCGGAGCGAGTTCTTTGCAGTGCTTTGCGATAAGCTTTGAAAAATCCTTCTTATAGCAAACGTCTTCCTTCAGATCCAGTCCGGTGAAGAACTGTTTCATCTTCAGCCATTCGATCATCGGATGATTGGGATCGAATCCTTGCGGCGGTCGGGAAAGTTTTGCGCCGTTGATGGCGGGGAACATCTTCTTGAATGACGGTTTGTTGACGATGGAGAGGAACTCCTTGGAATTCTCTGCGATCGCTTTGCGGATATTCTTCAGCTGATCATTATCCGGCATGTAGATGCCGCCGCCGATGAAGACTTCGCCCGGAGCAATGTGGAGATAATATCCCGACCCTTCGAACCCTTTCGGTTTTCCGCGCAGGACGAAATGAGCCGCCATATGTGTTTTGTAGGGGGTCTTATCTTTGCTGAAGCGTGTATCGCGATAGATGCGGAACATGGAGCGTTTGGGGCTGACATCGAACTGCGGCGCGAAATCCGCAAAGAGCGGTTGCATGGATGAGATGAAACACTGCATGGGGAACTTGATGGACTCTTCGTACTCGTCCTTGCGCGCGTGGAACCACTCGCGGTTGTTATTCTTCTTCAGCCTTTTTAAAAAGGCAACACTCTCTTTGGGGAATCCTTCGAAAGGAGGGAATTGCTGTTCGTCCAGTTCTTTTAGCATACCGTCTCTTTATTATTTTTAGAAAGACCTTTTGACTCTCCCGGCAAAAAACGCCGGGATCGCTCAGGGTGACTATTCAATTATCTTCGTGTTAATTGTTGTGCGATACTGGAAGCGAGACGGTGACGGTCGTTCCTTTGTTCAATTCGCTGTTGACCGAGATGGAACCGCCGTGCATCTGCACGCATTGCTGAGCAATGGTGAGACCGAGTCCTGTACCGTAGATGTTGCTCACATTCGATGCGCGGAAGAACGACGAGAAGAGATGTTTCTGTTCGGCCGCCGGGATACCGATCCCCTGATCGCTGATCTTGATGATGCAGGATGAATTCACAAGTTCGATATGAGCATTCACTTCCGTATTGTCCCGCGAATATTTGAATGCATTGGAAAGGAGCTGAGTGATGATCGTCTTCAGGAGTTTCTCATCCAACGAAACGGAGGAGATGTTTCCCTGTTCGGAGAGGATGAAATGGTGATGCGATTCGAGATCCGCTGTCAGTTCTTTGGCAGCGGACTGGAAGAGCGATTCCAAATTGACCGGAGTGATACTGAGTATATATTGATCGGTGGTCGCCTGTGTGGTGAAGGTGACGTCCCGGACGAGCTCGAGCATCTGGCGGATCGATTCGTTGATGCGCAGAAATGAATGATAGCGCCGTTCGTCGCTCCACTTGTCGATGAAGCGTTCCATCAGTTCTGTGTTGGTCGCCATCGTCACCAGTGATGTGCGGAGCTGATTGCTTACCATACCGATAAATCGGGATTTCAGATCGAGCAGTTCCTGTTCACGTTCTTTGGCGGCAGTGAAGTGTCTTTTCGCGTCTTTTTCGGTGGTTCTGTCGAAAATAAAGCCAACATATTTCGTCATTTCACCATTGGGACGGATATCGACGAAGTTGACCGAAGCGGAGATCGGATCGCCGGTTGCTGCGAGAATGCGCGTTTCGCCCTGGAATTGTTCCGCCCGATTCAGCGTACTTTTCCATTGCTCTTCGTAGAACGAACGGTCTTCGTCGGGGAAAAGACGGGAGAAATGCTTGTCGTTCAGTTCGTCCATTCCATATCCGACAAGCTCTTTCAGAGAATCATTACAGTATTCGCAGTTGCCGTTCTCGTTCACCACAAATACCGGAATGGGGATCTGCCGGAGGATGTTATGGATGCTCTGTCCCGCAAGATCCAGATCGTTGGATTTCACGGAAAGTTCGGACTGTAAAGCGGCGATCGCATTGGATTGGTCTGCATTCTTTTGTTCAAGTTCGCTGATGAGAGAATAGAGTTTCTGTTTACTCTCCTGAAGAGCATGTTCGGATGTCTCGCGAATGCTGATCTGCTCTTTGAGCTGTACGGATGTTGTATCGAAATCCGATTGAAGCATTGAGTAGAGCTCTTCCATGTCCAACAATTTCTGGCGGTATTCGGATTCTTTCGAGCCGAACTCGGAACCGAGCTGTTCACGTGCACTGTTCAATGATTCGTTGGCACTTCGTGTGGAGCTCAGTTCGTTCTGCAGCTGCTCGATCTGATGCTGCAGTTCATGGATGCTTTCCTGCGACCGGGTTTCGCTTGACGAGCGGAGCTCCATCTCTCGCTGCAGGGCGGCATTCACCTGCTGAAGTTCTGTAGTCTGCTGATCGAGCGTGGATTGGAAGTGCTGCTCTTTGGTGCCGAGTTCATTCATGAGTGCCGACCGTTTCTCTTCCTCTTCTCTGATGCGCGAGGCAAGAAGCGCCGCTTCTTCTTCCTTTTGGGAGAGGATCTGTTCCACTTTGGACCGGACCTCGGTCTGCTGATGAAGTTCCGACGAGAGCGTCTGGATGGTTTCATCTTTCGTTGAAACTTCGCTGCTCAAGGTGACGGCTTTGGATTCTTCCACGGATACTTTCGATTTGAATTCGGAGAGTGTCTCTTCGATCGTGACGATCTCCTGTTGTAGGGAATTCTTCTGTTCGGTCTGCTGCTGCAGCTGTTCGGAAAGTGTGCGGATCGCCTGTTCTTTTGCGGAGACCTCGTTCTTTAATGATACGGAAAGAGTTTCTTCTTCCGCGATGGTCCGTTTGGATTCGGTCAGTTGCTGTTCAATGGAGGCGAGTTCCCGCTGCAGCGTGGCGCGCTGCTGTGTTTCGTGCTGAAGCTGTGCAGAAAGGGATTGGATCTGCTTGTCCTTCGTGATCACCTCGCTGCCGAGCGATGTCGCTTTCGTCTCTTCAGATGAGATATGATTGCGGATATCGGTGATTTGCTGTTCTTTTTCCTTCAGCACACTTTCCAAGCGCTGTTTTTCGGAAAGGAGCTGGAGTTCGTTATTCCGGAGGGAAAAATATTTTTCTTGTTCTTCCTGGAGCAGACCGGCATAGCGCTGTTTGATGGCGTAATACGAGATTCCGCCAAGTGCTGCAACGGTGAAAAAAGAATAGATGATAACGTCCATTGATGCGGTCAGTTTCCGGATGATGTGTGGTCGTGAACGATCCGCCACTCACCGTTAAATTTTTTGAAAAGCAAAGTGAATAAGCCCCATGGCTGGTCCTTTTCCCGTTTCAGTTTCCAGGTGCCGAAGGCGACGGCAGCATCATTTGAGATCAGGTCTACCGCTATTCCTGTAAAGATGAGTGTGCCCATCGAATCCCGTGTAGAATATCGTTTCTGATATCTTGACAGCATGTTCTTCCAACCGTATGTTACGCTACCGCCAGATGCGAAACGGAGTGAATCGCTTTTCGCGTATCCCTGCATGAATGCTTCAATGTTCCCGTCGTTCCAGCCATCCACTTGATGTTGTATGACCGAAAGGATCTCAGCTTTTTCCGTTTCAAACCATCGAATGGACTGAGCATTCAGTGCATTCGTCAGTGTGAGGAGAAAAAGAAAAAATATGAACAGTGCGGTACGTTTCATTCCACGCCAAGATAAGAAAAACTTACTCGAATTGTTCAGCGAAAACGAATATTTTTTCCGGAGTCCATCCGTTAGAGAACAAGGTTCAGTCAATGAATCGAGAGCGGACATCGGAAGGGGGAATGAAACAGCTGTCATATTTGCCGAAGAAACGATAGCGATAGCGTGCGAAAAGATCGTACACAATATCACGAAGCGGTGCGGGAATAATGCGGGCGATCAAAAAGAGAGTCCACCAGCCGCCCAGGTATTGCGCGACGACGAGAGCGCCGTTCGAGCGGATGTGGATGATCATCTGCGATGAGCCGGAATGTTCGACGAGGATCAATGAATCAATGGTTTTTAAATAGGGATAACGCTCCAAGAGCGAAGCTGCATACGAACTTTGCAGAGCGGCAAACTGTATCGTCTTGTGCCGGTCGTGTCTGATGATCAGCTGAACAGTGCCGTTGCAGAATCCGCAGACGCCGTCGTAAAGAAGGATGTACTGTTTTTCGCTCATTCGATCAATGGAGTATCAGTAACAGATCGGCGATCTTTTTTGCTTCGATGATCGGCTCACTCTGATTGCGGTTGGTGAGGATGACCACCATCGAATGGTCATTCGGAAATACAAGGATATGATTCCTGAATCCCCGTGTGCTGCCGGCGTGGTGCGGATGATGGATGCCGCGATATGTTTCTGTGTGCCAGCCCATACCGTATGCGATCGGTGTTCCGTCATTCAGCAGAGCGTCGGACCATGCATTCAGTTGGGATCTTTCGGAGATAAGGGAAAACTTCCAAAGTGTCGAGATCCAACGGGACATATCCTCAACATTGGAATAGATTCCGCCGTCCCCCAGTACGGCACTCGTGTTGCTCTGGTCAGTTTCACTCCACACATTATTCACAAACGAATGTCCATATGCCCGGTTTGTAACGGTGGAAATTCCATTCTCAAATGCGACCGATGTTGCCATGCCGCTCTTTGAAAAGATATTTTCTTTCACAAATTCTGCATACCGTTTTCCCGATGTTTTCTCCACGATCAATGCTAGCAGCGCATATCCGGTATTGCTGTATTTGTATTGAGTGCCGGGAGCAAAATAGAGCGACTCCGCTTTGGACATCAGTTTCAGACAATCGGCATCGAGCACCTGATATGTCTGCGAATCGGGAACGAAATCTTCATAGTCGATCAGACCGGATGTGTGATTGAGCAGATTGCGGAGGGTGATATCTTTTCCATAGAGAGGGAAGTCCGGAAAGAATTTCATGATCTTATCGTCGTAGGAAAGTTTTCCCTGCTCCTGCAGCATCATAATGCTCATAGCAGTGAATTGTTTGGTCACCGATGCGAGACGGAAGTTCGTTGCCGGTGTGACAGGAATATGCTCCTTTACTGAGGCGAGACCGTACGATTTTTTGAACACGATACTGTCATGGTCCATTACCAGGACGGAGGCACCGGGGCCGTCCGGTTTCGCATATTCCGCCATGATCAGGTCGATGGATTGTTCGGCAGTGAACTGCTGTGTGCTACCGCAGGAAGCGAGGAAGAGGCTGGCAATAAGAAAAAGTATAACGGTCAGTTTCATGGAATACTCTTGATCAATGATGGAATTATTATATTCGTTTCAGATTCTTCGTCCCACTATAAAAAGAATAGGATGGGACTCAGAATGACAGACAACAAGAGATTGAAAGTGCTATCAATTATCCATTGCGCGGAGGATGAACCGCGGAATGGTGATGCCGAATGTGCTGCCGTTGGAACGTTTCATCGTATACGTTCCTTCCATAAATCCTTCGAGCGATTCCAGGATGCAGAAGCTGTTGTATTCATGTTTCTGTCCGGGAGCGATCACCGGCTGTTTGCCGATGACCCCTTCGCCTTCCACTTCTTCCACTTTGCCCGTGTGATGGGTGATGATCCAATGGCGGCGGAGTAATTGAACGGTGTCGCTGCTGAGGTTCTCGATGGTAATGAAATACGCGAAGACGAATTTTCGCGAAAGGACATTTGATTCCGTCTCAAGATAGAGAGGACGAACGGAGACTTTGATGTTTTCGGTGATCTCGCTGAATATTGCCATAGAAGAATATAGTTACTTCTTAGTGAACAATCCGTACGTCCACGTACCGATGATAATGGCGAGTCCGACAGCCACAGCGGGGAAATACTGCATCCAAGAAGCGCAGGCCATCACAACGAAACCGCCAAAGCGCGTAAGATCGCTTGTTCTATTATATATTCTCTTAAAATAGCGGCCGAAGGGGGAATTTTTTACCTTTTCCAGGTCAACAAAACGGACAATCACCAGTGAAACGATGAGCGAAGGGACGAATGCCGTGATCATTGCGGGAATCAGTTCCTGATACCACAATAGATAACAGGCGTAAAGTCCGGTGACCCAGTCTGTGATCAATCGGAGCGGGTGGATCTGTGAGTAGAGGTTTTTTTCGATGAGTGTCATTTTGTTCGTTCCAAGATTAAATAATTACATGGATGACAAGATTGTTAAATTTCATTATTTCAGATCGGCAGATGACCGGTTACGAAATCATCTTATGTTGTTGTTCCTGCTGAAGAAACAATGAAGTCCCCGACGCTGCCGGTGCCGTTGCGGAGATGCTGCGCTTCGATGTTGTGGACGAATGACGTATAGTATGGCTCATCTGTGCAGAGACGCGAGATAATAATAGGGAGTTTTGAGATGTTCCGTTCGAATATTCCCAGCTGATTGTCCCGGACGAATTCCATGTTGCCGAGTTCCTGTTCCCACAGATAATCGATGATCACCGGGACCTTCATCATCATCAGGATCTCCATGATCGTCGACGCACCGCATTTGGTGATGACGATATCCGATGCATTCAATAGTTCGTAAACAAAATCGACAAAGCCGAAGACAGATAATTCCGGGAACTGTTTCTTCAGTTCCAATGCTTCAGCGTGAAGTTCTTTATTCTTTCCGCAGACGATGGCAACCTGAACGGAGAGCGGAGCTGAAAGGATGTTGTTCAGGATCGACTTTCCATGAGGAATACCGTCCCCGCCGCCGATAATGAGTACGAGCTTCTTCTTCGGATCGAATCCAAAGCGCGTCCGTACCTCGGTGATCATTTCGGCAGAGAGAGAAACGGTGAATTTTTCATCGATGATGAACGGGAAGACATTGACGGAGGATTCAGGAATGCCGCGTTTCAGGCAATGCTGTTTCAACCGCTCACTAAAGACGATGAACTGCTGCCGCTTGTTCTGGAACCAGAGCGGATGAGCGGTGAACGGATCGGTGATGGCTGTAACAACGGGGATGGATAACCCAAGCTCTTTCAAAGCTTGATAGACCGGAGCGATGAGAAAGAAATGGAAAATGACGATCTTCGCCGGCTTCTCTTCCATGATCCGTTTTCGGATATACGGTTTGATATAAAAGTTTGCCGCTGCCACATTGAAATATCCGATCGGCGGGAATTTATTCGTTGCGTACAGGAATTCATAATACCATTTTGCTTTTGCCTGCAGCAGACGGTATCCATCCTCAATAACATACCGAGCAAACGGTTTCGCTTCTGCCAGACCGTCCACCAAAACCGGTTCGATCGTCTCGCCGTGCTGTTCAGTGATATATTTCGCGACCGAACGTGCGGGGGCAAGATGTCCGCCGCCGGTACGGAGATAGAGGAAGAGGTATTTTTGTTTTTGTTCACTCATTATTTTGGGACCCTTCGACTCCCTCACCGGAAAACGGTTCGGTCGCTCAGGGTGACTGCGTATTGATTTATCGTTCTAAAGGAGAGTTGCTGCGTGTCATCGTTCCGGTCTGCAGAACTTCCATAATTTTTTGGGTCCCGAGTTTGCGGGCTTTTAAGAAACCGGACCACGCCATATCCGCGATCGTTCCGTTATCCAAAAGGTCGTACAGCCACTGCTCGGTGAAGTTCGGATCTTCCTGTTTCATTCCTGCATGGATCTCGAAGAGCCACTGACGATTGAACCGCTCCTGCGAACCGATCGTTGGTGTCATGATGATGGGAATACCGAGTCCTGCATAAAAAGAAAGTTCACTCGGTTTTGTCCACAGAATATCGGTTGACCGCATTGCTGTATTGAACGACTGAAAATATTCATGGAGCGTGTCGCCGTAGATGATGGAAATATTTTCCGAACCGATCTCTCTCTTCACTTCCTCAAAATATGTGCGTACTTCAGGACGAATACCGGCGACAAGATTAATCCTCACCTCATTGCCATGAAGCCGGTGACGCAGACTGTAGGCCAGTTGTGCGCCGATCTCTTTCTGTGCGCCGGCACCGCCTACGGCATAGGTAATGGTCAATCTTCGCTCTTTTTTAAATGTACAATTTCTTTTCCCAAGGAAATACTCCACGTTACGCTTGTGCATTGTCCAGAAGCGGTTCTTGGGATCGAGGTAGAAAAGCCGTTGGGCAAGATCCTGCTTCAGAATGGAGAGATTCTTTCCGATCAGGTCGTGCGGAAGGGGAAAACCAGTCAAAAAAATGCGGTCTTCGGGTACACCGTAGGTTTTCAGCCGTTGTGCTGCTTTTCCGCACGGTGCAAAATAGTTGATGCGGCTTTCCCACGGCTGTTTCGCTACCCACACACGGTTGATGTCCGCATCGCAGACGATACAGTATGTCGGCTCATATCCTTTAATATCCGCCGCGATCGCCGGGGCGTAGAACGAAGTGATGAACGGTAATTGTTTGGTGGAGATCTTCTGCAGCATTCCGGTGCAGATGCCCGCTTTGATGTTGTTCACCAGCAGATCCACCTGATACGTGCTGCGGGAGAGATTGCGGATAGGGTAAAAATTCGGGATGTGCAGCAGTGCATCGAGCAAGGCGAAGATCGGTTTTCCGATGACGGGAATTCCGCGGGCGCGTGAGAATGATTCGTACACATTCAGCAGGCGGGTCCACTGCTTCTTCTCTTTTTCTGAGGAATTATCATTCTTGCCGACGGTGATGAGTCCGTCTTCCGCGATATCCTTTAAAGGAAAGACCGCACGCTGATGACCGTATCCCATATCCGCCGAAACGACCCACGCTTTTTGATTCTTCGACTTTGCCATAGCAAAAGATACAAAAAAAACGTTCAGGAAAAATGCTCCGGTATGTTATGATGTCATAATCATTTTGGAACAAACAATGCCGCTAAGTCACGAACACTGAAAATCCCACATAATATTCAATCCCATATGGTATTTTTGAAGCGAAGGATTTGAACGGCTGAAAAAAAAGCCCGAATCATACAGACTTCGGGCCGGCGGGGACTTTGTGAATAATGGCGAATGCCGGAGCTATGTTATCTCCCAAAAAGTTTTTCTAAGAATAAATCAATGGGATTGCCGTCATTGGTGTTCCAACGGTTGTAATACCATCGGTTATTGACCCTGTCAATATGATCAAATTCTTTCTCGGTGATGATGCCAACGGGACCCTCGTAGATTCCACCGTCCTTCATGCCGTCGTACACGCGCACGGCAAGCACATTCCCTTTTTCTTTCAGCAGTGAAGATGGAATTTCGTACCCGCGGAGTTTCTGATAGTCTTCTGAAGAGGAGATAGTTCCATCACTGCGCACACGTCCTGTTCGCCCGATGCGATCTCCGTTCAGAAATGTCTCATCAACATCGTCGATCTTGCCAAGCAGCAGAACCAAATTTTTTCTGTCGGTGTTTGCCGGAAGATCGAAAGTGATCCTGTACCATCCATATCCGTCATAATCACGGAACCCCTGGAAATCCCATTTTGCCGGAACGATGAGATCGAACCATGTTTTGTCGTTGAATGAGGGCTCTTTCCATTTTTCGTCGTTGCCCGTCTGAAATTTCCAGCGGAGTGGAAATTGATAGACAAAGCCGATCTCGGATTGTTCTTCCGTAATGCCGATGCGGCCGCGGACGATGCCGCCTCCCTGCATTGCATCGTACACCCGAACGGAGATCACATTCTCTTTACCGAACTGCAGCGCATCATCCGGAATTAAAAAATTCTGTTCCTGATCGTATCCCGTGCGGAAATCCGGTTCGAAGCTTCCTCCTTCTCCGATCAACGTACCGTTCACATACACTGCGCAGACATCGTCCACATATCCCATGTTGAGAACCAGACGTTTCCCTTTGACATATGCGGGAAGAGAAAAAGTTTTGCGGTACCACGCATATCCATCGTATCCGGGAAAACCTTCGTTCTCCCAGTTGGCGGGGACGAAGATGTCGCTCCAATTTTTGTCATCGAAATTCGGAGCGGCATATTTTTTGTTGTCGCCGATCTCGAATTTCCATGTGCCGCGCAGATCTACAATCTGTTTGGGCTGTTTGCTCTCGATCGCGTACAGCGATGAGATTGCGAGAAGAAGAATGATGAATGATTTCATAGGACACCGTAAATGATTGAACCAAAGATACTTCATTCAGGAAGAAATGGTGTCGCGGAGGGGTCAGAAGATGTAAAAAGATGTCATGACGTTGACAGGTGAATTCATTTTGTGCGCATCAGATTCTTCGTCCCGCAAAGCATGTAAAACTTTTTGCGGGACTCAGAATGGCAACAACTGCTATTCTGAACGGAGTCCCGGTCACCCTGAGCGTAGTCGAAATGTACCGGGACGAAGTGAAGAATCTGGGAGGTGCTTTTATCGGCCTCAGATTCTTCGTCATCGCTGACGCTAAGCCTCAGATTCTTCGTCATCGCTGACGCTAAGCCTCAGATTCTTCGTCCTCGCTGACGCTCGGACTCAGAATGACATTGATTGGAGTGTTTGCGATGCAATTGGAATTACGGGATGAATTTGTAGCCCGTGCCGTGGATGGTAATGATGTGCTTCGGCGATGAGGGATCTTTTTCGATATTCTTCCTCAGCTTTACGATGAAATTATCCACCGTACGGGAAGAGATCGATTCGTCATAACCCCACACATGTTTCAGGAGATCGTCCCGACTGATCACCTGCTGCTGATGATTCCAGAAATACCGAATGATGTCGAAATCCTTCGATGTCAAAGCGACAGGCTTCCCTTTTTTTGTTGCGGTATAACTCTCCAGATCCGCTTCAAGCAGACCGACAATTATTTTCCCCTTCGATGCCGGTTTTTCCGCGGGAGTTCTGCGCAGGACAGCTTTTATTCGCGCAATCAATTCGCGCAAACTGAACGGTTTGGTGATATAATCATCCGCGCCGAATTCCAGTCCGAGTATTTTATCCACTTCTTCACCTTTTGCGGTGAGCATGATAATGGGAGAGGTCATTCCTTCCATTCGAACAGTCTTGCAGATATCGAAGCCCGATATGCCCGGCAGCATCACATCAAGCAGGATCAGATCGAATTTTTTTGAACGGATCATCTCAAGCGCTTTTTTGCCGTCGCCGATCACCAGGACGGAATATCCTTCAAATTCGAGATTGTCGCGCAGTCCACGCTGCATTTCGGGTTCATCTTCTACAACGAGAATGTGTGCCATAAATTATTTCGGTTGGGTAAGAGGAAGTGTAATGGTGAATCGTGTTCCGGTTCCGACCGTACTGTGCACATCGATCGTTCCATGGTGGGAAAGGATGATATGGTGAACGATCGCAAGACCAAGTCCGCTCCCTTTGGCAGTGTTGACGAGTCCCTGCGAAACACGGTAGAATTTTTCGAAGATCTTTGCGTGATGCTCTGCAGCGATCCCGATGCCGTGATCCTCGATCCGGATAAGGATATGATCTTTGGACCGAGAGGTTTCGACCCGGAGATATTTGTTTTCGACACTGTATTTGATTGCATTGTCGATCAGATTGTGGAATGCTTCGGTAATCACTTCCTCATCGACCGGAATTGAAGGAAGATCCTTCGCCAGCACTGTTTCAACGGTAAAGCCCTTTTGTTCCAATTGATATTTGTGGACGGAGAGCGTTGAGGCAAGAATGTTATTGATATCTGCCGAAGCAAACATATTTTTCCGCGAATCCGATTCCATCCGTGAAAAATTCAGGATATTGTTAATGAGCCGGGTCAACCGTTCTGTCTCGCGGAGAATGATCCCGTAATATTCCTGTTTTTTCTTTTCGGTCTTCACCCGTTTCATTTCGAGCGTTTCAGCGAACATACGGATGAGTGCGAGCGGTGTGCGCAGTTCATGTGAAACATTCGAAACGAAATCCGATCGGAGAGCAACAAGTTCCATCTCTCGCTTGATCAGGCGATAGACGAAGAATGCGCCGGCCACAAGAATGCAGTCCAGCAGAACAATTAGGATCAAATTCCTGTAATACCGGTCATTTGCTGCTTCCTGAATGGTCGTGCCTTTGAGACGAATCTGCACGATATGGTCGGGGAAGATCCACAGCGGACGCTGCTGTGCTGAAGTAAACATCACGGATGGATCAGTGGAGAAGACCGTCCGTGATGTTGAGAGTCGGTTGACACAAAGAATAAGATCATTCTGCGCGATATCGGTCAATTTTTTCCCAATGACGTCGTTGATGAAGCTCTCATTGTTGACAACAATGCCAATCACTTTTACCGGTGAAGATGTAACGAAAAGGATAATGAATGTTGAGTCCGAGATAATGACCGGTTCAAGTTTTCGGTATGAGAGCGTTTGATAGCGGACGAGACGCTCAACGGCCTGCTTATGGATGGAAAAATTTTGGTGTTTTTCGGCCGTCGAAGCGGGGAATTCATCCATTTGGACGAGCGACGTATCGGTCACTATTATAGAGCGGATGGAGGGGTTCGGCTGGAGGATGCGATTGAAATTTATTTTGGGAAACTCGTTCTCGATCTGCGATGCCCAGCTTGACGCGACATCCAGCGTATATTGGTTAACGGAGAAGAGGACGGCATCCAATTGCCTGGTGTACATTTGGGAGAGCATCTCTTCCGTTTCGTTCAAAGAGGAGATCTCGTATACGGAATTGAAGAGTGCCGGCAGCAGCACAATAAGAGCGAGTGCGATAAATATTTTTTTCGTACTATTCATATGAGCACAGCAAAGATACACAAACGTTACGTCAATGGAAAAAGAAAGGTTCGCTGACAATGTCTGCCGAAGAATATCCGATCACGACGGGAGTTCGATTTCTGCGTGATCATAACGTTCCGTTCATTCCGCGGCTCTATGCCTATGAACTGCACGGCGGAACATCCACGGCATCGCGTGAGTTGAATATGTATGAGCATTTCATCATTAAAACACTCGTGATGGAGACCGATCCGCGAAATCAATTCCTGATCTTGATGCACGGCGATAAAGAGGTCTCTGTAAAACAATTGGCGAGAGCGATGGGAGTGAAGAGTGTGAATCCTGCATCCGAGCAGACGGCGCAACGGATGAAGGGTTATCAAGTGGGCGGTATCAGTCCGTTCGGAACGAAACAGAAATTGCCGGTGTATATTGAAGAGACGATCATGCAATTACCGAAGATCCTCATCAACGGCGGGAAGCGTGGTTTTTTGGTAGAGATAGATCCGCAGGAGATCAATCGGGTTTTTGCGGTGATGGAAGTGAATGTGGCGATATCATGATTATTTAACAATGTAAAGGATAGTCGATATATTCAAAAAATGGATCCCCGATAGGAGCTCCGCTTTTGGAGTCCCGCAAGCGGAGTCCTATAGGGCGGGACATTCGGCCAACGGCCACGTTGAGGGGATGACGTCCTACAGTAAAGAATTTTGAGACGTCACTGGATCCCCGACAGAAACTTTCGGGGATGACCGCTAATGAAAAAAATGAGGAGCGGTCACTTTGCGGACCATACGGAGCATCGATTCTTCGGTGGTGTACAGTTCGATCTCATTCAGCGGGATCCATGCGAGTTCCTTCGATTCCGCGGAGATGACGAGCGGCTGCGCATCATCCGCTTCGAAGAGAAAACGAATGTCGTAATGGAAATGTTCGGGCTCATTCTTCCGCGCAGGGATCGCATGGACATCAACATCGAAGATCTTTTTCGATACAGGTAGAACATCCTTCAATCCTGATTCCTCTTCCGCTTCACGCATCGCTACATTGAGTGGATCAGGATCACCGTCCGAATGTCCGCCCAGCTGCAGCCATTTCTCCAACTTATGATGATGCGTCAGGAGCGTTTTCGTCCTCTGTTTATTGACGATGAGCGCGGATGCGGTAATATGTCCGCTCAGCTGCGTCCGTTCGAAACAGTCCTCATATTCCGCAATGAAACAGATAATCCGTTCACGCATCTCATTCTCATGCAAGTCTGATGCAATATAGGTTCGTAATTGTTCGAGCAGAAGTTCACGTGACATGGGGATGCTATTCAATATAGAGTGAGAAAAGATTGTAAAAACTCATCGTGATACTGGCTGTGTGGTATCGTCCGTTCATAGAGTGGATCTGGGAGAAATACTTGTTCAGTTGATTCGCCCCGTTATCCTCTTCGAATTTCTGATTGTAGGAATATGTAAGAGAGAGCGTCAGAAAGGATGTTGTCGGAATTTTAACGGATGCATTCACACCGAAGGCAAACGGATTATCTATGATGCCGTAGTTCTGTGTTGTCACGAAAAATTCATCCGTGATCTGTGTGGGAGGATACCAGACCTTGGTTATCCGCTGAAAATCTGACTTTCCCCAAAGCCACGACGGTGTGATATGGAGAGAGACATTCTTTCCATCCGGATTCTGTGCGAAAAGGAATGCAGCGCCGAACAGCAGCAAAAGGAATATTTTTTTCATAGGAGTATCCCGGTTTATGAGACAACATTCACCCGTTGTCCGTTGATGAATGATCGGATGTTGCTTACCACAACATCCATCAATCGTGTTCGGGCACCGAATGATGCCCACGCGATATGAGGAGTAATGATACAATTCTTTGCCGACAATAACGGATTCTCTTTCGCAGGCGGTTCGGCGGAGAGAACGTCGAGTCCTGCACCGGCGAGCCGGCCTTCATTCAATGCGTTTGCCAGCGCCTGTTCGTCCACGAGCGGTCCGCGGCCCGTATTAATGAGAATTGCCGACGGTTTCATCAGACGCAGACGTTCTTCGTTGATGAGAAGGCGTGTCTGATCGTTCAGTGCGCAGTGAAGAGAAACGATGTCGGAACGGCGAAGGAGGGTCCCGGTGTCGGTGAATTCAAACGTTGGGTTTGCCCCAAGGGTTTTGAGATCCTCAGAGGTCTGTGATGTGCGAGATGATACAATGACACTCATTCCAAAGGCCAAAGCGATCTTTGCCACTGCCTGACCGATATTCCCATGTCCAATGATGCCCAAGGTCTTCCCGTGAAGTTCCATCAACGGAAAATCGGAGAAGGAAAAATCGGGACTACTGCTCCACCGTCCTTTGCTGACCTCGTTCGAATGGTGGCCGGTGCGATGCGTCAGTTCCAGCAAAAGAGCAAAGACGGTCTGTGCAACAGAATGAGTACTGTAGGCCGGGACATTTGTGACAATGATATTCTCTGTTTTCGCGGCGGCGACATCTACAACGTTATATCCTGTGGCAAGGACGCCGATGTAACGAAGATTCGGAAGCTGTGCGAGGATCTCTTTGGAAAGAATGACCTTATTGGTCAGAAGTATTTCGGCGTGTTTCGCACGTTCTATCACCTCACCGGGAGCGGTGCGGTCGTAGATCGTGCAATTTCCGAGCGAATGAAGATCATCCCAGGACAGATCGCCGGGATTGAGAGTGAATCCGTCGAGGACGACGATAGAATTTTGTGCTGTCATGGTCTAAAATAGAGACACATTCAACAAATTCCAATAGTCAAAATGAACATTGATCCTTTAAAACCAGACAGGCCGCTCCTACGCAGTTTGAAACCTTGTCCTTTTTCAAAAGCAAACAACAGGTCGTCACTGACAGGACTCCCATTCTTCATTTTCAAGATCGATCAAAACGTTCCTTCGAGGGAACCGACGAAGAGAGCTTTTGCCAGGTCGAATTTTTTCCGGAATGTGTAGCGGAGGACATTCAACGGAAGAGAGCAGCACCAGACGTATGCGACAGAAAGCGCATGTCGATGAAGCGGAAGATATTTTTTGCTGAGCCACAGCCTGTTCCGCGCCATCAGCTTCGTCCTAAATGGACTGTCCTTCGTGAGGGTCATCGATTCTTTATGAAGAATTTCGGCCTGTGGAACGAAGAGGATGGAAAATCCCGCCTGACGTATCCGCAGACTCCAGTCGTATTCCTCATAATAGATGAAGAGTTTTTCGTCCAGCATGCCGATCCGTTCCACCACGCTGCTCTTGATCATAAAAGCGGCACCGTGTGCTGCGGATGTTTTTTCAATGGAAGAATATTGGTGAGGAGTACGGGTTTTCCATCCGCGCCAGGTATTGCGTCCGCGGATAAGGTCGATCCTTTCGGGTCCCCCTGCATATTGAATGAACGTGGGAGCGAAAAAGAAGCGGATGAGCGGCGATGCAGCAGCAGCGTCCGGATTCGATTCCAATGCCTCCACGAGCGGTTCGAGAAATGAGGGATGAACGACCGTATCGTTGTTCAACAGAAGAAAATATTCCCCTTTCGCAACGGCCATTCCCTGATTGTTTCCGCCGGTGAATCCTGTATTCTTTCTGTTCTCGATGAGGATGATCTCGGGAAAATTGATGCGAATCCGTTCCGATGAACCATCTGTCGAGGCTTGATCGATGACGATCACCTCAATGTCGGGATATGTGCAGCGGCGCAATGAGTTGATGCACGCTGCCGTCAGTTCATACTGGTTCCAGTTGAGAAGGATGATGGAAACTTTCGGATGGAGTGTCATAGGTTTATTTCTTTCGTTGAGCTTTTTCCCAAACGGCGGATTGCGTGCCGCGAAGATAACGGATGAGTCCGGCATATGCCGCGATGTTCATCAAAGTGAAATAGAGCGGAGCGATGAACAACCGTGACCTCCGGTTGAATTTTTCCAATAGGAATCCGATGAGAGCGGATGCATAGAACGTGATCTGTCCTGCAAAAGTCACCTGATAGAACAGGTTTCCGTCCAAGGCCAGCACCGCGTTGAGGATGAACAGCACCGGCAGAAGGAACGGTGTCACCGCCCAGCGGAGAACACGATGTGAAATATATTGGAACGAGAGTATACCGTAACGTTTTATGTTGAGCAGGGATCTCAGGCGGACGATGGATTGAAAACCGCCCGCGCAGATTCTGATCTTCCGTTTCATCTCTTCGCTGAACGATGCGGACGGTTCCTCTTCGGCGAATGCATCCGGTTCGTAGATCACGCGGTATCCGTCCGCCGCAATGCACATAGAGAGATGAAAATCCTCGATGATGGAATCGGCCGGGACCGCCCGATAGAGTTCCTTCCGGAACGAGAATAATTCTCCTGCGGCACCGACAACGGAGTGGAGTTCTGAATCGAGCCGTTTCAACGCCGATTCGTATTTCCAGTAGAGTCCTTCGCCTGCACCGTTGCCGTCCTTCTGCAGATCTTTCCGGATCCGTTTCTCACCGGCGACTGCGCCAACATTCGGATCGGCGTAATGCCGGACGATATTCCGTATCGCATCCTTGTTCAAGAGTGTATTGGCGTCTGTCAGGATGACGATGGGGGACGGAACGTATTTCATTCCGCGTTCTACCGCAGCGAGTTTGCCGCGGCGTTCCGCATCGTGCAGCACGCGTATGCGGGGATCGTGCATAAATTCGCGCAGAAGCTTCTCTGTGCCGTCCGATGATCCATCCGTGACGAACAGGATGTCGCACTTATCGTGCGGATAATCCAGTTCGAGCGTGTTCACCGCTTTGGCGCAGATGCATTCCGCTTCGTTGTATGCCGCGATCAACAGCGTGACCTGTGGTTCGTTGTGCTCCATTATATCGTCCGTTCCCGAAACTGTTTCAATTTTACCATGAACCAAAGGATGATACCGTAACCAACATAGGTGTAGAGAACAACGGCGGAGAACAGAACGAACATCAATTCAAGAAAATCCATGATCATGTGATTACGCCGCCTTCTTCGATGCGGCGAGGATCAGCCGCTGCCATGACGGAGGCATGTTCTTCTGCACTTCAATGTTTTCGAAGATCTGTCCCTGACGCGCGCCGAATCCTTTTGCCCAGTTCGCCATCCGTGCGACCCCTTCTTCCAGCGGCACATTCTTAATGAGGTCGCCGAAAACCGATTTCACATTTTCATGATCTGAGAATGCGTGGAGCGCTTCTTTGCGTGCTTCCAGATACTGGATGTTCGGTTCAACTCCCATCGCGTTCGCGACAACGGTGGCAAGTGTGTTCACGGAATACGGAACATCTGCGCCGACGTTGAAAATTTTATTATAGGCTGCAGGCCGGACAGCTGCATTGGCAATGATCGGTGCGACATCGGAGATGTAGCTGAATGCGCGTGTCTGTTCGCCGTTCCCGAAGATGGACATCGGTTTATTCTGCAGGATCTGATTCATAAAGATACCGATCACATTCCGGTACGGATCGCCGATGTTCTGATTCTCGCCGTAGACGTTATGCGGACGGAAGATGGTGTAGTTCAGTCCCCACATTTTGTGTGCGCAATGGAGGTCCATTTCCACAGCGAACTTTGCTACGCCGTACGGATCTTCGGGTCTCGGGGTCATGGATTCGATCAGCGGCGGTTCGTTGGAGCCGTAGACAGCGATAGAGGAGGTGAAGATGAAATTCTTCACGGATCCGGCGTTCACCGCGGCGTTGATGAGGTTGATGCTGCCGATGAGATTATCGTCATAATTATACCGGCGGATGAAGTGGCTCAATCCTTCGGCCGCGTATGCGGCGAGATGGAACACGTAATCGAATTCATACTGTTCGAACAGTCCGTTGACAAGAATGGTATCGGTGATGGAACCTTGATAAAAGATGACAGCTTGGGGGTTGTTCTCGGCAAATCCGCCGGAAAGATCGTCCAAACCGATGACGGTGTGTCCCATATTCAACAGTTCCTGGGCAACGTGTGAGCCGATAAAACCGGAGCATCCGGTAACGAGAGAAATTGGTCTTTTCATTGTTCTTCCTTCTGTAATTAGATGTTTTTAATAGTGGAACAAAAATACATTCAAAAGTTCGGATATTCGGAAAATTTCGATGAACAGGGGGAAAGAGACGATGAATAGTTAGATTCTCAGTTCAAATCTCATTATTTTCAATCTCAAACATTTGGCC
>CAIVNT010000009.1 GCA_903907305.1 uncultured Ignavibacteriota bacterium | reverse complement strand
TTGCCTTTTCTTTCCTCTATTCCCAGTCGATCAATGAGCTCGGAATCAAGGTCACATCCCATGACCGTCAATATGTGTTCACCAATAAAGAAGCCGGAACATATCACGGCGAAGTGAACAGTAAGAACTCCGGCGGATGGCAGGGATGGTTCATTAATGCCGAAAAGATCTTCCATGACTATTCGTTGAATGTAAATGGAAAATTACTCGATCGTTCCACCGCACGTTCTGTTGTCTATCCGCACAAACTCATCCGCATATATCCGGACGGAATTCAGGAAACCGTAACGCTGTTGGACAGTGTCGATGTACTGCTCATTGAAGTAAACAATCCTTTTGCACAAATATCCATCGAACCGACCGATAACTTCCGAAAAGATACACTGCTCTCTTCCCCGTTCGAACATTGGGGCAGAACCAACATTGCGGCACTCATCGTTCCGACGGAGATCGTGATCGCGCACAGAAAAGAGCGGAACGTTGTGGTGTTTGCCGTCGCCGCTGGAAGATCCGTCGAACAATTGAAATCTTTGTCACTCGATGCTGCGATCCGTTCAGAACAATTTGTGTCTTTAAGAAAAAAAAGGATGCAAGCCGTGCTGGACCTTTCTCCCGTCACAACAAATGACAAAGAACTGACCACAGCTATTGCGTGGGCGAAAATGCAGATCGATGCGCTTATTATGAATCAGTCGACAGGAGGCGCACGGACAAAAGGGATCTTTGCGGGACTGCCCTGGTTCAATAATTACTGGGGACGCGATTCGTTCATCTCGCTTCCCGGCGCAACGTATGTGATCGGAAATTTCAATGATGCGCGTGACGTGCTCCGTTCATACGCACAATTCCAGGAACTCGATACAAACAACACGAACTACGGACGCATACCGAATCTTGCTACGCCGCAGTCGGTCATCTATAATACAGCGGACGGCGCCCCATGGTTCGTGAAGTCGCTCTACGAATATGTGAAATACTCCGGCGATGTCGATTTTATCAAAGAGATGTATCCGGTCATCGTCCGGTCGATCGAGGGGACGCTGAAATTCCATTCTGACTCGCTCGGATTCCTGACACATGCGGACGCAGAGAGTTGGATGGATGCGGTCGGACCGAACGGCCCCTGGTCCCCGCGCGGCAACCGCGCGTGCGATGTGCAGACATTCTGGCATCAGCAGCTGATGGTGGGCGTTTTCGCTGCGGAATATTTTAACGATTTCGGCAATGCGGCTAAATGGAAAACGATCGCAGACAAACTGGAAAAGAATTTTTCGAAATACTTCATCGATACGAAGAACAATCTCATCTACGACCATCTTCGAGCCGATGGAACACCCTCGGCAGAACTGCGGCCAAATCAATTATTCTGCATCGATATGATGATACCGGAAGATGTCCGGCAGAATTCCGTGCGAACGGTGCTGAGTCAATTGGTCTACGAATACGGCACCGCAACGCTCGCACAGGATGATTCCAATTTCCATCCGTTCCACGAGTCTCCGCTGAATTATGTAAAAGATGCAGCGTATCATAACGGCACCATCTGGACCTGGCTGAACGGCGCAGCGGTCTACGGAGCAACGCGGTATGATCTGCAGAATGTGATCTATCCGGTCACGAAGAATTCCGTCCATCAAATGCTCAGCCGCGGTACCGTCGGCGCATTATCGGAACTGCTCGATGCACATCCCCGAGGAGAGAATGAGCCGCGGTTATCGGGAACATATTCCCAGGCGTGGAGTCTGGCGGAGTTTGTGCGTTCAATGTATCAGGATTATTTCGGCGTGAGTGTCGATGTTCCTTCGAACGTTATCCGCGTGCAGCCGAAACTGCCGAAAGAGATCTCATCCGTTCAGTTCGAACAGCGTGTCGGGAAAGGATCCGTCATTCTTTCATATAAAAGAACAAAAGAACGTATTACAGTAACGATCACCCCGAAAGGCCTCACTGAAAAATTCGGGATCAATTATCTTTGGGTACATGAGAACGGTGAAGCAGTCTCCGCTCCCGTTGACCTTCTTCCACAGCAGACACTGAAGATCGAGCACACGAATTCTTCCATCACCATTTCCAGCGGAGGAAAGAAGCTGATCGATACAAAGAGTGACCCGCGGATATTCCTGAAGAATTTTTCAGATAGAAAATATTTTCCGTATATCTCTCTTGCTCACCCTGATGTGAAAAAACTATTTCCTGTGCTGCACGAACCGTCCCATCCGTTACTGAAACATGATGTGATCAAACGGAAGAGTTCGACTACAGCATTGCTGGCGGAACGTACCGATTCAACGGGGGACGACAAGGGAGTTTCCGGAATGTTTCGCTATCCGCTGAGTCAGCATTTTCAGAATGGAATTCTTGATATTATCGAAGCATCGTTCCGGTATGATGAAACAAATCTTTACTGTACGCTCACCTTCTCGAATCTTTATGATCCGGGGTGGCATCCGGAGTACGGATACCAACTGACGATGGCGGCCATTGCCATCAACACCGGCAACGGAACTCAGCGAAGTATCGGATTTAATTCGGGATATCTATTGGATTCTTCGCGTGCATTCGACCGAATGATCCTTGTCGGCGGCGGTGTGCGGTTGCTTTCGGGAAACGGAGAAATTCTCTGCGAATATATCCCAAAAACTAAGGATTCCAGAGATCCGTTGGGAAATACAAAGAGGAGATCCATTGAGTTTTCCCTGCCTCTTGAGTACCTTGGGAAGGCTGATCCACGCTGGAAAATAACGATTCTTGTCGGGGGACAGGATGATCACGGCGGTGCCGGGATCGGCGAGTTCCGTTCTGTGGAAAAGGGTTCAAGCGAATGGCTTGGCAGCGGAAAGAATGATTCGAACGAATCGAACATTTATGATGTTATGATATTGAACTGATTAATATTTATTTGGAGGCTCTATGTTTTTCCTGATCTTCGCAATTGTTGCTGTCGTCGCTTTCGTGTCCTGGCAAAACATGCGCAGTAATCCCAACACGAAAGGGACTGCAAACATCTCGCTGATGGTCTCGTTTGGCGCGGTACTCGTAATGCTTTCCAACTGTTTCACGGTGATCCCGGCCGGAAACGTAGGTGTGATCGACTTCTTCGGAACGGTGTCGGACAATACACTGAAATCCGGTATCAACTTTGTCAATCCGCTTGCACGGATCGTGAAGATGTCCATCAAAACACAGGAGTTAAAAGAAGTGATGGATGTTCCTTCCAAAGAGGGACTCACTGTTCAATTGGAAGTAAGCGTGCTGTATCATTTGAATCCGGAAAAAGCCGCAGACGTTTATAAAACGGTCGGAGAAGAGTATGAAGCGATCATCATTGAACCGCAATTCCGTTCGGTGACACGCGGAGTGACAGCAAGTTTCGAAGCAAAAGCATTGTATACATCGGAACGCGAACATCTCTCCAAGATCATTCTGGAAGAGATCACCGCCGCAACCGCAGTACGCGGTATCACTGTGGAATCCGCACCGCTGCGCAGGGTAACGTTACCCGGCGGACTCTCTGCATCCATCGAACAAAAACTCCAGTCCGAGCAGGAAAGCCAACGCATGCAGTTTGTGTTGACGAAAGAAAAACAGGAAGCGGACAGAAAACGTATCGAAGCGCAGGGTATCTCTGATTTCCAGAAGATCGTGAATCAGGGATTGAATTCGCAGTTACTCACATGGAAAGGAATTGAAGCGACGGAAAAACTGGCGAACTCTCCGAACACGAAGGTGATCATTGTCGGCGGGAAAGACGGTCTGCCGCTGATCTTGGATACAAAATAATATTATTTCTCAAGAGCGTGAAAATATTTTTTGAGCGTTGGAATACGATTCAATACAATCATTGTCACCCCCACAACGTGGCCGTTGGCCGAATGATCCTATCGGGGGTCCATGAGTATGGATTCCCGCCAAGGACATGCAGGAATGACAAGGTATTATAGAAAAATATTTTATATGAAGAAGCAGGGTTAACTCCCTGCTTCTTCTTTTTTAAACCGCAGGAGATTTTGCAGGAGTGAGCGACCGCCTCCATTCCTTATATCCAAGAATGGCAAGACCGAAGTAGACCACATAGAGGAACGTTGTGAAATACAATCCTTTAAACGTATACATACCGATAGAACCGATGTTGACGATCACCCAAAGGATCCAGCTCTCGATATACTTCTTCGCCATCATCCACTGCGCGACCATGCTCAGTACGGCAAGGAATGAATCGACATAGGGAAGCGATGCATTAGTCAGTTTGTGCAGAATAAATCCCATCACCGCTGTTGTGATGACAGTGAAGATCGCAGAAAAAAAATAGATCCGCTTCGTTCCCCATGCAACATTCAGTTCCGTATTTCCCTCTCCTCCATACAGCCATTCATACCAGCCATACGCCTGCAGGACGATAAAGAATACCTGCAATCCCATATCTGCGTAGAGTTTCACATCATAGAAAATGAAAATATAAAGGAAGACCGAAACAATGCCAAGAGGATAGCACCACACATTTTGTCTTGTCACAAGATACACGGAGATGAGTCCGAGGATGACCGCAATGATCTCGGGAATGTTAGTGGTATCCATGGATCGGGTCAGTGTTTGACGTGAGGATGGATCTTGAAGAGAAGCAGTGAACCGGACTTGACGATGACATCCACTGTTGCGGCAATTGCTTCGTTGCTTGAACCTTCACGGAAGCCGAGTTCCAGCGATTCATCCTTCAGCGGGTATTTCAATCCTTTCGTTGTGATACCGGAACACTTACCCATCGGCACCAGTGATATCTGCTGACCGGTCTCAGCTTTGAATCGGATCTTCTTTTGAATGATCTCCACTGTGCAGAGCTCATCAAAGAACTGCAGCGTGATCTTCT
The DNA here is from genome assembly GCA_903907305.1 of uncultured Ignavibacteriota bacterium. GTDB lineage: Bacteria > Bacteroidota > Ignavibacteria > UBA10030 > UBA8401 > UBA8401. The sequence continues at coordinate 2,935 of CAIVNT010000009.1, read as the reverse complement.
TGTGATATTTCATTAGGATGCTGAAGTTAGACATCGTGTGATCGGGCCGTTCCCCCGTTGCACCGATGATGGTTGCGGACTGAATCCTGCTCGTCAGCAGAAACTCGAGCACTTTCTCAAGGTCCGTACTGTTCTGGTCCGAGACATGGATGATGGGGACGGATGAAAAATAGAGCCGTGTCTTTTGCGTGATGGAATCGAGATCCCCGATGATATAATCCGGTATGATCCCGAACGGACGCACTTTGTTTGCACCACCATCCGCACAGATAATGAGCGGTTTCTTTTTCAGCAGCGGAGAGACCAGTTTTGTGGAGGGCATCTCTCCGTTGCAGATAATCAGTGCGTGCTTTTGTTTGGTAAGCTTCATAGAGTTTATAATTGGACGGCAATGCCGACCAGGTAATTCCTTTCGGCGGCGGGAAAGAATGCGTCCCCTTCACCGTTCTGCATATAGAATTTGTTCAAAAGATTCCGAACTTCACCGCGAAGTGAAAGTTCTGCATCGCCGATCTTCGGCATTGCACAAACAGTTTCAAAATTCAGTACGGAATATGAATCATTCCGGTTCAGCACATTCTTGAAGTTATCCGTATAGAATGGTCCCACAAACTTTGCAACAAACGATGTCGAAATGCCGTCCGCCTGATACGAAACGCGCAGATTCGCCGTAAGTGCGGGGAAACCTGCGATTGGATTTCTGTTCAATTTTGTTTTGTAGATCGTTCCGTTCGAGACACTGTCGATCGTTGAAAACGTAACAATATAATTGGTGGAAAGCGAGGCATTTCCGCTGATCGTCAATTCGTCCAGCAGTTGAAGAGTTCCGTCTGCTTCCACTCCGAAATGACGGGTCCGCGGCGCATTGCCGTAGACAGGATTTCCGAAGATGTCGACCTGACCGGATTTGATCAACTCGTTGGTGAATTCCATCCAATACACATTTCCGTTTACATGGAACCGTTGTTCCTTGTATCCCGCACCGATCTCCAGATTCAACAGTTGTTCCGGTTTTGCGAATGGTTTTGAAAAAGTATATCTCGTAACACCGCCGGTCGTATCCGCTTCGAACGCAGGAAGTGCACCGAAGTATGAATCTTCCGCCGCATAGAGATTCCGCAGCCGCGGCTCGCGTGAAGTATATCCGAACGAAACGTACATATTTACTTCATTCGACACATTATAATTCAGACCGAGACGCGGATTCAAAAAATAGTAGGGAATGCTGAACGAGTTATTCAGAAATTTTTCATTACGGATCTGATATTCATTGTAGGCAAACTGGATGTTCGCCATCAACGTCAATTCTTCCTGCATTTTATAATTTTCCGTTACATACAAAGACGCCATTGTTTTGTTTCCGTCGTATTGATAGAAACGATAATCGGGATCATAATTTGCCGGTATTCCTTCGGCATACTGCACTTTTCCCCAATGCGAACCGTGATGATACCGGTACTCGCCGCCGATAGTCAATTCACCGTTCTCATGGTGAAGTTCGTACCGCGGCAGCCATCCCCATTGGACGAGATCGACCCCGCCGCGGATGATCGCATTCCTCACTGCGGGAGTCGGTGTAAATCCATGCACACTGTCGATGCGGAGTGTGCCGGCATCCGCCCATGAACCGTCATAATCAAAATATCCGTGACTGTCATAATAGAACACCGTGTTGTGAAGTTTCTGATTCTCAGAGATCTTCCACTCATTCATGATCTCGTAATGGGGTTGATTGAATCCTTCTTTTTCTTGAGGGCGGCGGAGCGTGGAGTACGGATCGAAATGTTTTCCGGAAGTATCCGTTGCCACGTAGGAAAAATTCATACGGCGGAGTTTTGCACTGCTGTTCGTCCACTTGGGAAGTCCTGTATAGACGAGCTGATCGGTGAGCGGACCGCCGAACAGATGAATGCGTGTGGTGATATTCTCATCGAAGCGGAGCATGCCGAGAAAATAGGAACCCGCTTCGAACGAGGAATGCAAACGGTATCCGTTGGACTGCATCTTACCGAGTCTGCCGTAGAACATATATTTGTTATCGATCAGTCCCGAGTTGAATGATGCGGAATATTTCTTCATCGTCATCGGCAGTGATTGCGAACTGTCCGCATATTCCTGGAAGCCGAACATTGCCTCGAACTTCGCATACGGCTTATAGGTGAACGGATTTGTTGTGATATTCACCGAACCGCCGATGGCGGGCGGACCGTAGAACGCGCTTCCCGCACCACGCTGCACCTGCACAGTGGATGCGCTTGCCATCAGATCCGGAAAATCGATCCAATATACATTATGATCCTCAGGATCGTTCTGAGGAATACCATTCACCATAATAGAGAGCCGTCGCTGATCGAATCCGCGCAGGAAGACGTAATTATAGCCGACGCCGTTCCCTCCGTCCGAATAGGAGATCATTGCCGGAAGCTCGGAGAGCATTACCGGCACATCCTGCATGGAATAGCGGAGCGTGATCGATTCCTTGGTGAGATTGGTAAACGTGACAGGCGTCTGGCGTTCGATCGCGGTCGTTCCGGTGACAAGCACGGGATCAAAATTGTATTTGACAGTATCAGTTTCCTGTTGCGCAAACAGTGCCGCTGCTGCGGTGAAAATAAATAACGTGTAGCGAAGTCTCCTCATATTCCCTCTGTATCTTTGTGCCTCTGTGTAAATAAAATGATGTTTTAAAAACAAAATCGCCGTCCTGAAAAACAGCATCAGAAACGGCGAATAAAATAGTACAGCGATAATTTTATGGTCGTTTCCCTACGCTGGTATTATCCAGATCAGGTGGTTCATCGCGCGTTGCAGCGCGAATCAAGGGTGTGTATCTCAGTCCCGTAAAGCGGAACACCCCTAACGAAAGTGTTGTCTGTTAAAAGAACAATGTTGCTTTTTCAATATACGAGAATCCCCCGCCAAAGCCAAAATCAGA
>CAIVNT010000008.1 GCA_903907305.1 uncultured Ignavibacteriota bacterium | reverse complement strand
CTCAAACTCGTCTCTATCTCTTTCATCGCCACAGAGAATCGTGCAATATATATTGTTTGACCGTTGATCCTCACCGGAGTGGAAAATGTACGGTACTCATTTCCGTTGATGGTGAGCATCGTGTATCGGAGGTCTCCGACGGCATGACCGTCATGGAACTGAGTCTCGGAGTTCCTAAGAAGCGTGTCGCAATAGACGGATCTGCCGGTCGTATCCCGCAGCGCAATGAAGAACTGTTGGGAGATCACACGTCGGGCGGCAATGATGTCGCTGTTCTCAATGGTCATTCTGTTGTGATACTGCTCTTCCAATTCATCTTCATACCGGCCTGCTGTACTTTCAAGCCGTGTGTCCAGAGCGGCAATGGCGGCGTCTTTCAGCGTATGATGAAGGTAGACCGAATATCCGATCAATACGATCTCGAACATGAGGGAATAGGAAAATATCAGGCGTGTTTTAATGGAGAACATGGTCAACGGTTATTGGAAGTAAGCATGTAGCCGGCACCGCGGACTGTGTGGATGAGGGGCCGTTCGAAATCACGATCCACTTTCTGCCGGAGAAATTTTACGAATGATTCTATCACATTGCTGCGCGGTTCAAAATTCATATCCCACACATGATCGGAGATCATCTCTCGGGTGACGATCGTATCCGGATGCATCATAAAAAGTTCGAGCAGTGAGAATTCTTTTGCGGAAAGTTTGATCTCTTTTCCATCGCGTGTCGCGCGGTGTGTGTTCAGTTCGAGACACAGTCCACCGATCTCGATCTTTGCCGAACGGACTTCGGTCGGGCGTCGTGACAAAGAGCGGATCCTCGCAAGCAATTCACCGATGTGGAACGGTTTCGGAAGATAATCATCGGCGCCGGAATCGAGTCCTCTGATCCTGTCCGCAACATCGTCCAGTGCAGTCAACATGAGTATCGGCGTGAGTACATTGTCGCGCCGGAGATGCTGGCAGGTGATCCATCCGTCCTGCCGGGGAAGCATCAGATCCAGAAGTATCACGTCATACTGATTGATTTTCGCGAGCTCTTCTCCTTCAATTCCGTCTGCCGCAAAGTCAACAGCGTAGCTTTCCACCCGTAAATGTTTTGCAATGGCGGAGGCGATTTTTTTGTCATCTTCAACGATCAGGATTCGCATGATGAAATATCCGTAAAATTGGAATGAAATACATTCGCGCGGTCATGAAAAATATTTTCCATTTTCATCTTCTTTTCATAAACCTTTTGTATCTTACAAACGTCTAAAACCTGTGTCCTTCTCATTCACCGTCTTCCACTGGCGCTCAAAAAGGAAAGAATCATATTTTAAATTTGATACTGTGTTCCAAGTTATCACCGTCAAATTTATAGAATACCTTTTCGAGGTCCATCATGTTCACCTGTCCTATCCCGGTCCGCCAACACGGCATCTTGCTCAATCATTCTTTCATTTTTTAAACGGATACCGTATGACCCATCGCGCACGTTTGCAGTTCTTTATGCTGATATCACTTATTTCCGCTGTGCATGTGGTCCGCGCACAGTACACTCCGCCGCAGACAGATACGCTGCATGCCGTATCAATTGTACCGGATACGATGACTCATGATTCGGCACAGAGAACAATATCTTCACCTTCACAATCCCGATTGCTTCCGAAGAATATCAGTTTTGGCGAGCAATTGATGTGGGGAGAGAATGGCGTCATGCGGAGTATCGGCATTGTTCCGGCGCTTTCACCGCAGGAACGGAAATTCGAACTCTCACTCCGAAGGACGATGCTCACCACTCACCAGATCGGCGGTTTCGTCTCGCTTGGATTGATGGCGGCTTCGACCTATTACGGACAGCAGGTGCTGAATGGACGCTATGATCTTCTCGGCACGCATAAGACTCTCGTGGGTGCAACGATCCTCACATATACGGCAACGGGAATGTTATCAGTGTTGTCGCCTCCGCCCCTGATCCGACGCGACGATGAGAGCAGTACCACCACGCTTCATAAGACTCTCGCATGGGTCCATTTTGCGGGAATGGTCATCACCCCGATCCTCGGAAAGATGATCAGGAACAGTACGGATTATAACACAGCGGCGCGTTTCCATCAAGTATCGGCGTATATCACAACGGCAACATTTGCTGCATCACTTATTGTCATAACATTCTAGTGTCAATTCAATTAAGTAAGTTTGTATTTTTCGTTTATGCTTCGGCGCGATGTCGCCGATCTGTTCATCCTGATCAAATGCCGATGTTGTTTACCTGCCTGCCGGTCGCGAAGCGACACCCTTGGTGCAGGCAGGTTGCTCAGCATGAACATTACTATTTGCAGTACTATTTTTTAGAAACAGTACGAGTTATCATCCGGAGGCAATTTGAAAAAGACCGCTATCCTGTTCGTATTCATACTCTCAACCTTGACCGGACTGGATGCTCAGTCCAAAACGATCAATGCGTCACCGAACGAAAATTCTATTACGTACCATCTTACCCATCCTCTGCACAAGATCGAATCAACGAGCAAAGAGGTCATATCGACCATCCGGTTTGATCCGGTAAAAAGAACGGTGGAATCGGTAACAGCGTCCGTTGACGTGACCAAATTCGACAGCGGCAATTCCAACCGCGATTCGCATGCAATGGAAGTGATCGATGCCATCAGTTTTCCGGAAGCAGATTTCTCGGGAACCTCGGTTGTGACGCGGGGGGACAGTCTGTTCGTTTCGGGGAAGATGAATTTTCACGGCGTTACACATGATGTTGTGCTGAAGGCATTACAGCAGTGGACGGAGAATTCTCTCTCGATCCATGCTGCTTTGTCCCTCAGTCTGACCGAATTTCATATCGAACGACCGGCTCTGCTGCTCGTGCCGGTAGAAGATGAATTGCGCTTTACTATTACAGCAGTGTACCGATTTTAAAATACCAACAGCATCCTTCATTTATCATTAGGATATCCATGGATAGAAAAGAATTCTTAACGCTCTTCGGTGCAGGCGCCGCATCTTTATTGTATTCCGCATGTCTTTCCGGATGTTCAACAACGGATAATCCGGTCAGTGCGCCGGCTAATGTGGACTTCACTCTTGATCTAACCAATGCCGCGAATTCTGCGCTCACAAAAGACGGCGGATATCTCTATAAGGACGGTGTGATCGTTGCGAGGATATCGGCAGGGAATATCGTTGCAGTCAGTGCTGCTTGTACACATCAAGGAGTTTCGGTCAAATACACCTCCAATCAATTCTATTGCGCTGCTCACGGTTCTTCATTCTCCACCTCCGGTGCAAGAACGGGCGGACCGGCAAAAAGTGCGCTCAAAAAATATAGTGTCACATTGACCGGAAATTCACTGCACGTAACCTCGTAAAAGGGACGCATGGACCGAAAACGAATGAAGATTTTCTTCCTGCTTTCAGTGATGCTGTTCTCTTTCCGCGGTCTTCCCGCGCAGATAAAGTTTACCATCAGCGGGATCGTCAGGAATAAAGAGAACGGAGAGGTGCTCATTGGAGCGGTTGTTTCGACAAAAAGTTCTCGTACCGTTGGAGCGGTGACCAACGCTTACGGATTCTATTCGCTCACCCTCCCCGAAGGACGATATCTCATACGTATCCAATTTCTCGGATATACTCCTCGCTCGGATTCAGTTCTCGTCGACCATAGTCAGACCTTCAACGTCGAATTGAGCCCCGAAGCGATAAAACAAAATGAAGTCCTCGTCACCGGAGAACGGTCGAACGCCAACGTCACCTCAACGGAAATGAGTGCCGTAAAACTTCAGATCAAGGATCTGCAGTCCATTCCCGTACTACTGGGGGAAAAAGATATCCTCAAAACGATCCAGCTGCTGCCTGGGATCAAATCGGCCGGAGAGGGGAGCACGGGATTTTACGCACGCGGCGGCAGAACGGACCAGAATTTGATCGTGCTGGATGAAGCTCCTGTGTATAATTCTTCCCATGCGCTGGGATTCCTTTCCGTGTTCAATTCGGACGCGATCAAAGACGTTACCGTCATCACCGGCGGGATCCCTGCCGAATACGGTGGACGGCTTTCTTCTGTTCTCGATATCAAGACGGACGACGGGAACACGAAAGATTTTGGTGTAAAAGGAGGGATTGGACTGATCACATCCCGGTTGACGCTGCAGGGACCCATCGTTAAGGATGAAGGCTCGTTCATCCTTTCCATGCGAAGGACCTATGCGGATGTTTTCCTGAAACTCTCGAGTGATACAGCCATCAATAAGACCTCACTCTATTTTTACGACCTGAACGCAAAAGCGAATTATACTCTTGGTGAAAAGGACCGTGTCTTCCTTTCCGGATATTTTGGGCGGGACAATTTCAATTATCCCGATGTGTTCGGATTCAACTGGGGAAATGCCACGGCCACGGCACGCTGGAATCATATCTACGGTGATAAGTTCTTCGGCAATACTTCACTGATCTTCAGTAATTATGAATACACCAACACGCTGGGGACAGGGACCAGTTCGTACATCATCAACTCCGGAATTCAGGATGTGAATGGGAAGATGGATTTTGAATATTTCATCAACTCGGAAAATACGCTTCGGTTCGGATTCAATTCGATCTATCATACCTTCGTTCCCGGAACCTTGACATCCTCTTCGTCCAGTCCAAGCACCGCACAATCCGTTGCGCATAAATATGCAATGGAGAATGCTCTCTATGTGTCCGATGAGACGGAATTGACTCCATTGGTGAAAGTGAATTACGGTGTACGCCTCTCATCCTTCACGCAGCTTGGTCCCGGCACAGTATATTCATACGACGCGGTGGGAGAGGTCGCCGATTCGGAAATATATAGCTCCGGCGACAGGATCAAAACATTCACATCGCTTGAACCGAGACTGTCGGTGAATTTTTTGATCGACGAGGGGAGCTCTGTGAAAGCATCGTTCACCAGAACCGCACAGTTCCTTCACCTGCTGTCCAATTCCACAACCACAAGTCCAAGTGATCTCTGGGTTCCCAGTTCCAATAATGTCCGTCCGCAGTTCGCCGATCAGGTCGCTCTGGGATATTTCAGGAACTTTGATGATAATGCATTCGAAACATCCGTTGAACTCTATTATAAGGATATGAAGAACATCATCGATTATAAGAACGGTGCTGACCTTCAGCTCAATCCGAACGTGGAAGCTCTGCTTACGTATGGAAAAGGATGGAGCTACGGAGTGGAATTCCTCATCAAAAAACAGGCAGGACCGATCACAGGATGGCTGGGATACACATGGTCCCGGACGGAAGAACAATTCTCCAACATCAACAACGGAAAACCATTCCCAGCCCGTCAGGACAGGACGCATGATATTTCCATCGTTGCAATGTATGATTATGACGTACAATGGAAATTCTCCGCAACGTGGGTCTATTATACCGGGAATGCCGTTACGTTCCCGAGCGGTAATTATTTCATTGACGGACGGCTCGTCCCGTATTATACCGAACGGAACGGATACCGTATGCCGGCATATCACCGGCTCGATCTCTCCGCTACATACAATTTCAGCGAGCGGTCGAGTCTGAATGTCTCCATCTATAATGCGTACAACCGCTGGAATCCTTATTCGATATCATTCCGTCAGGTTCAGGGCGATCTGTCTAGGACCGAAGCGGTGCAGACAACGATCTTCCCGATCATCCCGTCGGTGACGTATAATTTTAGTTTTTAGAGAGCATATGAGAATACCATCATTCAAATTCAACCGTGGCGTCCTCGCGATATTGACAGCGACATTTTTCATGATGCAGTCATGTCAGCAGATCGTTTCCATCGATCTGAATGCTGCAGCACCGCACATCGTGATCGAAGGGAATATCACGGATCAGCTGGATACGGCATCGGTCGTCATCTCGATGACCGGGACGTATTTCACTTCAAGCATCAATGTTCCGCCGGTGTCCAATGCGTTCGTTACGGTGACGGACGATCTCGGGAAAAGAGATACACTGAAAGAGGTCCGCGCCGGACTCTATCAGTCATTGTCGCTCAAGGGCGTTGCAGGAAGAACCTATGATCTCAAAGTGGTGTCGGGTGGGAAAGAATATACTGCTCGGTCATCCGTCCCCGGAAAAGTGTTGATCGATTCGCTCTATCTTCGTCCGACCCGTGAACGTGACGGTGATACCGGCTACGATATTTTCGTCCTGTTCAAAGATCCGCCGGAGAGAGGGAATTATTACCGGATCAGGCCGAGGGTGAATTCGCTTCCACCGGATTCCATCAACGGCGCACGCAGTTTTCTCTATTCGGATAAATTGGCAAACGGAAATGAGATCACGGAACGAATTGGCAT
>CAIVNT010000007.1 GCA_903907305.1 uncultured Ignavibacteriota bacterium | reverse complement strand
CGCAGAACGACACGGACAAACCACATGATCACCATCCGCACTGCAACGCGAAACGACGCACCCATCATCGCTCACTACAACGCAGCTATGGCGTTGGAGACAGAACATCTTCATCTGGATATGGACCGCTTATTAAATGGCGTGAATGGATTATTTGATGACGCATCGCGCGGATTTTATCTTGTGGCGGGACATGACGGAGCGGTCATAGGACAATTGATGATCACCTACGAATGGAGTGACTGGAGGAACGGCGTCTTCTGGTGGATACAGAGCGTGTTCGTGAAGGAGGACTTTCGTTCACAAAAAGTATTTCGTTCGCTGTATGACCATGTTGTTTCTATGGCACAAGGACAAGGAAACGTCTGTGGCATCCGGCTGTATGTGGAAAAAGATAATACGCGGGCACATGCCGTCTACGAAAAACTCGGCATGAGTGTGACGCAATACGATCTGTTGGAAACGGATTTTATTCTGAAGAGGTAGGTGAGCAGACAGATTACTCCAAGAAGATTTCGACTGCGGAATCGTCCGTCATCTCCAAAGGAGTCCTTCGAACCTGATGGAGTCGCTTTTTTATCTCACGGTGACCGAAGGATCCAGTGAGAAAAATATTTCTGGATTTACTGCCGTGCCCTGGATTCTTCGTCCCGATGTCCGAAAGGAATTGGGGTCGGGACTCAGAATGACCGCTACCGTAGAATCGGTGGTCATCCTGAAGGAGTCCTCTCTAAATTTACTATAAGGACGACTGAAGGATCCAGTGATTACATTACATAAATAGCATTGGTCTGGTTTCTTCATACTGAAACTAAAGAATAATTTCTTCCCATGTCGGATTAACGGATTCGATCAACGCAATTTTCTTCTTTCGCTGCCATCCTTTAAGCTATTTTTCTCTTTCAATTCCATACCGCGGATCAGAGAATTCTTCAAAATACACAAGCATCGCGACACCGTACTTTTGAGTAAAACCCGGAATGAGTTTTTGCTTATGTTCAGAGATTCTACGTTTTAAATCATTGGTGAATCCGATATATATCGTCCCGTTTCGCTTACTTGCTAAGATATAACAAAATATTTTTTTGTATACGCCATGATTTTGAATTACTGCTTCGAAGTTCATGCTCTGGATTCTTCGTCCCGATATCCTAAAAAAATTGTGCTTCGGGACTCAGAATGACCAAAGCTGTGAAATTGTTGGTCATCTTGAGGGAGTCCTCATATTTTTTAATCAACGGGACGACCGAAAGATCCAGTGCTTATTTAAAATGAAAAACCTGTTTCAGATTTTCCTTCTTGCTCTGGATTCCCCGCTCCGAAGGAGTCCTTTGGACCTGACTAACGTCTGTCGGGCGGGTTCGTCTTTGCTATTGCTCAGACTCAGAATGACCACGACGGCAACATTGTTTAGACAAATAGCGTTGAGATAATATTTTTGTGGAAGGGGCACAATCAATTCTGCGATTCCAGCAGGTCTTTTGCGGCTGCAACCGCTTCATGCGTTCCGCTCAATGCCAGCACATCATTCTCCTGCAGCGGTTCACTCGCACCGGGAAAGATCGCCCCGTCTTTCTCTCTGATCACCGCCAGCACCGTCGCACCCGTAAGTCCGCGTAAATTCAATGTTGCCAACGATTTACCGATCACGTAACATCTCGCGGTGATCGTGACTGCAACAAGGTCGCCGAGTCCGGGCAGCAGATGATGCACCTGCTGCAGCCGTGCATTCCCGTTGTCTCCTTCAAGATCGCTTTCACGCGATGGAAATTTCAGCGCAGCAACAACTACTTCCGCCCCGGCACGTACGTGTCCATGCAGATCCGCGGCGCTTCTCCAGAATACTACGGAGAGAGCCGCCAGCATCAGCACAAGCATATATGCGGATGAGAGTCCCGGCATGAACGGCTGCGTCAATACAAGCAGCGGAAATCCCACCATCAACACACTGATCAGCTGCAGTGTTACTACGAACATGCGCCGCGGTGCGGCGACAAGGTCCACACTCTTCTCTTTGATCCCGGGAAGCGCCATGCGCGCGAAGAAGACACCGAGTTTTTCGCCGAGACGGACGATGCCGCGGGCGAACGGTGCGGATGCACCAACGGCGAGAATGATCACGACGACGCGGATCAATCCTTCAGAAAGACCGGTGAGTTGACCGACATATGCTGTGAGCGACTCCATACCCAGCGATGTGCTGATGATGATCGCGGCGAGGAACGCAGCATCGATCAGCATGCGGCGGACCAGATGACGCACAGGTCCGACGGTCTTGCGCTGTTCCGATCTCGTACGCATCTCTTCGATCCAGCTTCCATAGAGAGCACCGAACGTCTGCAGCGGTTTGGGAAGCTTCCGGTCGATGAAGTTCACCATCGGTCCCGACACGCGGATGAGCATTGGCGTTGTCAGCGTTGTTATTGCCGAGACCGCCACAGCGATAGGATAGAGGAACCCTCCCGTCGCTTTCAAGGATAATCCGAGTCCCGCAATGATGAACGAAAATTCACCGATCTGTGTCATACTCATTCCCACCTGTACGGATGTGCGCATACTGTTTCCTGTCAGAAATGAACCGGCCGAAACGCCGAAGAATTTTCCGAGAATGACGATGGACGTAAGAATGAGAATGGCCGGAAGATACTGGAGCACGATCACCGGATCGATCATCATACCGACGGAGACGAAGAAGATCGCTGCGAACATATCACGGACCGGTTCCACCAGATGTTCCACTTCTTTCTCCTCGCCCGATTCCGCAATGAGGGAGCCGGCAAGGAACGCGCCGAGCGCAACGGAATATCCAAACTCTTTGGCGATGAGCGAGACGGCGAAACAGAATCCGATGGAAGCAACAAGGGTCGTCTCTTTCCTGTCGATCTTTCGAATGGCCAACATCATGCGCGGCACGAGAAGCATTCCAATAACGATGAGTCCCGCAAGGAACAGCACGAGTTTCCCGATCGTCATCGCGAGAGGACCGGCTGCAAGTCCGCTGCCGGAGGCGATGCCGGTGAAGAGCGCCATGAAGATGATACCGATCAGATCCTCCACGATCAGAATTCCGACAACGATCTGGCGGATCTTCCCTGTCACTTTTTGTTCGTCGAACACTTTTGCGATAATGGTCGTGCTGGAGATGGCGATGATGGCACCGGCGAAGATGCTTTCGAGTGTCGTCCAGCCGAAGAGACGTCCCGCCATGAATCCCAGCCAGAGCATCACGCTCGTCTCCAGCACTGCAATAATAGCGGAAGTGGATCCGACCTGCACTAGCTTCTTTAGACTGAATTCAAGTCCCAGCGAGAACATCAGAAGGATCACACCGAGTTCGGAAAGAATAGTGATGGTCTCCGGGTCCGCCACAAGCGGAATCGGCAGATGCGGACCGACGATGAGTCCGGCGAAGATATAGCCGATCACCACCGGCTGACGCAGCCGCTGGAACAGGACGGTCGTCACTGCGGCAACGCAGAGAACGATCGTGATGGCGTGAAGGAATTGGTGGATATTGTGCATAGCGAAAGAATTTTCTCTCGCAAAGACGCAAAAGAATTATTTATAAAAACTTCTAAAATACTCCCAATCAATGTCGGCCCTCCGAATGAATCCCCGGAAGACCATGAATCTTTCAATTGTTTCAATCTACAAATTTCAGACCATTATGCAATGGTATCGGCACTTTTGGGGTAAAACCGCAGGGAATTGGGGAATGTTTGAAAGAGGGGGTAAGCCAAGCAAGGATTGTTCTATGCTTAATATGGGGAGCTTTAAAATGGACTTGTCGCGAAAAAAATTCTCTTTTATAAATACATGTCGAACGCCGGTCCAGATGGGCCCGCCAATCACAAAGTGATCCCTTCGGCAAAGGAACGGCGGGTAAACTGTCCGGACTTCATTTTCTCATCCGTATGAATCCGTTCTTTCCGTATTTTCCCTGTCTGCCGATCGCAAAGCGACACCTTTGGTGCAGGCGGTCGTGTTCTATGGCTATGACGTATGACTATTCTACCAAATGTAAGTCCCGACTGCGCCGGCTTGAAGGAACGAGGTAAATTCCTTCGAGCCATCCTTCACTTTGAACACCTGCGTTATTGTTCCTGCGTTCAGTACGACGATCACATTCTTTCCATCCGCACGCCTGAAAGCAACATTCGTCAACAAACCGGGTGATGAAGATTCTATTCGGAACGAACCGGGACGGACAAACTTTGCGACATGAGCCAGGATGTAATATGCGGGATTACGTGTGAGCGAATCCGCATTGATCGTCAGCGCACCGAGACACTCTGTACAGCCTCCCGGTGTGTGCGGATTCTGATTCGGATCGGAAGCGAGATTCCATTCGATCACATTTCTGCACCAGTTGCGTGTGCCGCTAATGATAAGCGTGCCGACGTGCCATTTCAGATCGGCGGCAAAATTCCCCGGTGCACCAATCCACTGTTCGGTAAAATAGAGATTCTTATCGGGATGCGCGTTGTGCACATCGGTGAGCGCATTGATGGTTCCGCCGTACAGATGGAATGCGGAACCGTCGACAAATTTTCTGGCCGCGGTATCATTGAGAATGGAGATCGGATAATCGGTCCTGTCCGCATTGTGATCATACAGGATGATCTTTGTGTCGATGCTGTTCGCTGTGAACTGCGGACCGAGATAGTTTTTAATGAACAGCCCCTGCTCGGCAGCCTGCATCACCATGCTCGGATTGTTCCCGCCGTAGAGCGGTTCGTTCTGCACGGTAATGGCGTCGATGCGGATTCCCTCCGTCTTCATCTGCTGGATATATTTCACAAAATACTTTGCATACGCGGCGTAGTACTGCGGCTTCAGACTGCCGCCGATGGAGTTCCCGTTCGTCTTCATCCACAGCGGTGCGGACCACGGAGAGCCGAGGATCTTGATATCGGGAGCGATCGCAAGGATCTCTTTCAAAACGGGGATCAGATGTGTTCGGTCCGGATTGAGCGTGAAATTCGCCATCACCGTATCTGTCTGTCCTGTCGCAAGATCGTCATACGAGAACACATGGTCGTCAAGATCTGATGCACCGATGCTAATGCGCAGATAACTGATACCGATGTTGTTTGCGTCCGTTGCAAACAATTCTTTCAGCAATGTTGCGCGAGCCGTACCGCTCATCTGATGGATGAGCATTGCGCTTCCTCCGGTCAGCGCCGCGCCGAAGCCGTCGATGGATTGGAATGTCTGCGCGCTGTTCACTTCGATCGTGGAAACAGTTCCGGTGGTCGAAATTGGTTGTCCGGTTGTTTGCTTTTGGAATTTCATGGATTGATCGGCATTCGACAGCCAGAAATCGTAGGATGTCTGGCTGGCGGCCGCCGGAGCAATCGCGGGTTCGGAATCGCAGGCCGCAAGAGCGGTGACAAGTAAAAAAACAAAACGAAAGTGTTTCATTGGAAGAATGGTTAAGGATTGCACAATTCATGTTCAGAGAATATTTCTTTCATAATATATTCACTATCCGGAAGAACAGCTATAAAAGAATTGACCGTTGAGGAAGACAGTGTCTTCTTTATCCCGGCCTAAGTATTTTCTTCTATGGCTGATGATGACACAATATTCTTTCATAGAAAACTTCCGCATATTCAACCGAAGGATTCCATATTCTTTATTACATTTCGGTTGTTCGGTTCGCTGCCGGCAGGCATCATTGCGGCGTTGAAAGAAGAATATGAATCTGAGCTGCGGTTAGCAAAAGGGGAATCGCACGCAAACCGGGAAGAATTCGATCCTGCCATGCTGCATCGGCGGTATTTTGAACGGTTCGATGAATTTCTGGAAAAATATTCGGAGGGGCCGAAGTATCTTTCTACCCCTGAGATCGCTCAGATTGTAGTCGACGCTATCAATTGGGGAAATGGAATACGCTATACAACAGTATGCTATTGCATTATGCCGAATCATGTGCATCTTGTGATCGATGTTGGGGGACGGACAGTAGAACCGTATCCCCAAAGATCTTCGTATGTGTTATCAAGAATTATGGAATCTTTGAAACGACACAGTGCAAGAAGATCGAATACTGTATTGCATAGAACCGGACATTTTTGGCAGAAAGAAAGTTACGATCATGTCATTCGTGACGGTAATGAGTTAAACAGCATTATCCGTTACATTGTTGATAATCCCGTTAAAGCCGGACTGGTTTCATCGTACAACCAATGGCCCTGGACGTATTTCAATGAAGGGTATTTTCTTTTGTAAGACACCTTTTCAAGGCAATGTTGTCAGGTTAAGAGTTTAGAATGCTTCGGCGCGTGTCGCAATTATTGTTCATCCTGCCTACGGCTCGTAGAGAGAAAGTCCCGATTTGTTGTTTAATCGGGACGCACCGAAGGATGATATTATGGATTGCG
>CAIVNT010000006.1 GCA_903907305.1 uncultured Ignavibacteriota bacterium | reverse complement strand
CTTCTCGGTTATTTTTTTTTGTAATTCAGAGGTTTTGTGCGAACATGTATTGCCGCCAAAACACAAATTAGTGGGATTTCGTGCTTTGGTGTCCTTGTGGCAGGAATACTGATATCTAAAAATGAATCCTTCTGTAAAAAATAAACTGTTG
This sequence comes from uncultured Ignavibacteriota bacterium, assembly GCA_903907305.1. Lineage (GTDB taxonomy): Bacteria > Bacteroidota > Ignavibacteria > UBA10030 > UBA8401 > UBA8401. The sequence goes on along the minus strand of CAIVNT010000006.1, from coordinate 2,689 downwards.
CTGAATATCGCCATCGTTCTGCTTCTGCTGTTCAACGGTATGCAGATCTATGGACTCTTTTCCCAGAAAGAACCAGGGCAAGCAATTCCTGTAAAACGAGTTGATGATACCACGCATATTGCTGCGCAGATCAATGTGCAGAACGGATGCGGCGTGAACGGCGTTGGAACGGTCATGACAAAATTCTGTCGTCAGAACGGATTCGATGTGGTGGAGATGGGAAATTACAAGAGTTTCGATCTTGAACATTCCATCGTCATCGACCGCAGCGGGAAATCGGGCGAAGCGCAACGGCTTGCCGGACTGATCGGGATCGATCCCAAAAATGTGGTACAGCAGTACAATAACGATCAAATGGTCACCGCAACCGTGGTGATCGGAAAAGATTTTAAATCATTACTACCATGGAAGTAACCAAAGGAGCACAGTGACCTCGAAATCCCTTGCAAAGCTCATCGCCAACGGCGCATTGAGCAAAAAAGCGTTCGACGTAACAATATTAGATCTGCGTAAACTCACCACGATGACCGATTATTTTGTTGTTTGTTCGGTCGATTCCGATACCCAGGCCCGTGCCGTGGCTGATGCCATCAAGAATGAAGCTCTTGATAAAGGCGAAACCTCGGTCCGGAAAGAAGGATATTCCGAAGGACGCTGGGTGCTTCTGGACTTTGTGGATGTGGTCGCGCACGTCTTTTATAAAGAGACACGCGAATTCTATAATCTTGAAAAATTGTGGGGCGATGCGAAATTTGAATATGTGAGCGATGAGCCTGCAAAAAAAGTGAAGATCGAAAAACCAAAAAAGAAACCGACTACCCGAAAGAAGACAGTAAAAAAATGAAAGAGCAGCTGCAGAAACAGCTTTCCGCTATCCTTGCCGAATTACAGTATCCGTCCGTCGACGTGAATTTCGATAAACCGAAAGTGGATGCGCACGGAGATCTCACAACGAATGTCGCAATGGTGCTTGCAAAATCAGTCGGAAAAAACCCCCGGCAGGTTGCACAATCTATCGTGGAGAAACTCTCGATTAATGATTCATTCCTCTCCAGCGTGGAGATAGCGGGTCCCGGTTTCATCAATTTTCGGTTCTCGAACGGTTATGTGGTGGAAAGTGCGAAGAAGATACTAAGTCAGTATTCGTCATTCGGCAAATCGAATATTGCCAATGGTAAAAAGACGAATCTCGAGTGGGTTAGTGCGAATCCTACAGGACTGCTGCATGCGGGGCACGGCAGACAGGTGCTGCTTGGTCAGGTGATCGGAAATTTGTTGGAGTGGACAGGTCACACCGTTACACGCGAATACTATTTTAACAACGCCGGCAATCAGATGCGGACATTGGCGGAGAGCATCTATTCACGGTACCGTCAGGAACTTGGTGATGAATATCCTTTCCCCGAAGAGGGGTATAAAGGAGAATACATCGTTGATATCGCAAAAGAGATCATTGCGCTGAAAGGTGATTCTCTCAAAGAAGGTGATACGGAACGTTCGTTCTTTAAAAATTATGGCGAAGAGTGGTGTTTCAAGAGGATCAAGGAAACACTTGCGCGGCTGGATGTGAAGCATGATGTATTCTATAATGAGGATTCGCTGTACAAGTCCGGTAAGATCGCGGAAGTGATCGAAGAGCTTAAAAAGAAGGATCTTGCCTACGACAGTGAAGGAGCGGTCTGGTTCCGCGCGACAAAGTTCGGGGCGGATAAGGACAGAGTCATCGTGAAAAGCACAGGCGAACCGACCTATCGTCTTCCTGATATTGCCTATCACCGCGAAAAATTCCGGCGCGGATTCGATTTGATCGTCGATATTTTCGGTGCAGACCATATTGCAACGATTCCCGACGTGCTCAACGGTGTGCAGGCGCTGGGATATGAAACGAAGGATGTGAAAGTGATCATCCATCAGATGGTCTCATTCGTGAACGGCGAAGAGATCGTAAAGATGTCCAAGCGGAATGCAAAGACGTATACGCTGGACGATCTGATCGACGAAGTTGGCGTTGATGCTGTTGCATATTTCTTCGTCATGCGGTCTGTCGGGACTCATCTGGAATTCGATATTGCTCTTGCAAAAGAACAATCCGATAAGAATCCTGTCTATTATCTGCAGTATGCCCATGCGCGTATTGCAAGCATTCTTCGCCATGCGGCGACGGACGGCATTGCTGTCAATGATATTTCTTCGATGCTCTCCAATACCGATTTTTCGCTCGTCAAGGAAAAGGAAGAGATCGATCTGTTGAAAAAGCTCCTCGAATTCCCTGAAATTGTGGAAAGTTGTGCAAGTTCGTTCGAACCGCATAGGTTAACAACGTATCTCCGCGAAGTGGCGGAGACATTCCACCGGTTCTACCATGAACACCGCGTTATCAATGACGATAAACAGCTGATGCAGGCACGTTTAACCGTCTGTTTAATGACAAAGATCGTCATCGCGAATGGCTGTAAAATTTTAAGTGTATCTTGTCCTGAAAAAATGTAAATTTATTCCAATTAAAAAGAGGAATAACCTACCGAATTTGTTACTGCTTTTTCAATTATGAGCCGATAGAATGCGGTGTCGGCTTATGATTCTCTCTTCGTCTCCGGTACTGATATTCGTTGGAAATACTGGCAGATTTTGTTAAATTCATAAATTACTTAGCAATTTTTAGGGCAAATGAAAAACATTCTCGTCACCG
>CAIVNT010000005.1 GCA_903907305.1 uncultured Ignavibacteriota bacterium | reverse complement strand
TGTGAATGTTGAGCGGACCGATTTTTTGATCCGGCGAACAACTTCTTCACCGGCATCGATGTTCACGCCTGCTTTTTTGTAGGTTGATGCCACAAACGACCCTTTCATTAAATTTCTGACAAAATTTAATCAAAAATGGGAGACTTTCATAATTATTTCAATTCATCTCGCTTCGATGGAGTCCATCGACGTGAAAAATCGTGAAGATAGACTCCATCTTTATCTAACTTTTTTTATATTCAAGCATATGAAAACAACATTATTGCTACCGCAAAAAAAAGAGATCTGCATCAACAACATCTTCTGTGTCGGGAAGAATTACGCTGACCATGCAAAAGAAATGGGGGGCGAAGTTCCGAAGGAACCGATCATCTTTTTGAAACCGACTTCCGCAGTCATCAGCAACGGCGAGACGATCAAAATTCCTGCAATGTCTTCCAATGTCCATCACGAAGTGGAACTGACCATTCTCATCGGCAAACATGGAAAGAACATACCGCTGGATGAGGCGATGTCCCACGTTGCCGGTTATGGAGTTGGACTCGACATGACCATGCGGGACAAACAGAACGAAGCGAAAAAAGGGGGCAACCCATGGACGATCTCAAAAGGATTCGATACTTCCGCTGCGCTGTCCCCGTTCGTTGAAGCATCTTCCGTCGCCGATCCGCACAACGTTGAGATCATTCTGCATGTGAATGGAAAAGAGCGGCAGCATTCCAACACGAAGCACATGATCTTCAGGATCGATGTGCTGATCTCATTCCTCTCTTCTATCTTTACATTGGAAGAGGGAGACATTATCTACACCGGAACACCGGAAGGCGTGGCACAAGTGGTAAGCGGCGATGTATTGGATGCCGAGATTCCCGGCGTCGGAAAAATTCAACATCCTGTTCAATAGCCATTGAAAAAATTCACGACCATAAAGCAAGTACTTCGAATTCTGAAGAGAAATCAGCTCGTCCAAATGACGATCGCGATCCTCTTCGTCATCAACATCACGGCTGCGGTCGTCTATTTCTTTGAACATCACAACAACTCTCAGCAGTATTCAAGTTACGGCGACGCATTATGGTGGTCCATTGTCACCGTGGCCACTGTCGGTTACGGGGATATCGTTCCGAAGACGGAATTCGGAAGGATCTTTGCATCACTGACGATCCTCAGCGGCGTCATTCTCATTTCACTTTTCACGGCAACTATTTCATCAGTGTTCGTCGCACGAAAAATCAAGGAGAGCCAGGGCTTGCATGATATCGACTTTACACAGCATACACTCATCTGCGGATGGAACGCGCAGGTGGAAGACGTGCTCCGCATTTTCGACCGGTTTCACAACAAGCAGATGCAGATCGTTCTGGTGAACGAAGCACAGCCGGAAAAGATCGAGAACGTGATCAACGCCTACCAACATATCGAAATAAAATTTGTCCGCGGGGATTTTTCCCGCGAGACCACATTGAACCGTGCAAACGTCAAGTTTGCGGCAGCGTCGATCGTTGTACCGGATGCCGGAAGTGTCGGTGCTGATGAGAAGACTCTCCTCTCTGTTCTGGCAATGAAATCCCTCAATCCGAAACTGAAAGTGTGCGCACACATTCTGAACCGTGAGAACCGACAGCACGTAAAACGCGCCAATGCGGATGAAGTGATCGTCAGCGATCAGCATACAGCGTTCTTCCTCGCAAATAATATCTTATATCCGGGCGCAGCTCAAGTAGCAAGTGAGATGCTGGATTATGAACGGGGAAATGATGTGCACCGCGTGAACGTCCCCGAAAATTTTATCGGAAAGACCTTCGGTGAATTATTCCTTGAATTCAAAAGGACGAAGAACTGGACGATCCTTGGTCTGGTGAATGAAGAAGAGACAGTGAATCTGAGCGACATCCTTTCGCACGACACATCGGCGATCGATGCATTCATCGAACGAAAATTCCGCGAAGCCGGCATCAACGTTGCCGAAAAATCCGGCACACGGGTCAATGTGAATCCACCTTTCGATTACATCATGCAGAAGAAGGATATCGCTGTCATCCTAGGAACGATAACATGAAGACTCTCGATCTAAATTTTCTG
>CAIVNT010000004.1 GCA_903907305.1 uncultured Ignavibacteriota bacterium | reverse complement strand
TTGATCGGTTTTGAAAGATAATCATCCATTCCGGAGTTCAAACATCGTTCTCGGTCCCCCTGTATAGCGTTGGCGGTAACCGCTACTATTATAGTATGACGGCTCTCCGCTTCCATCGCACGGATGGTCCGCGTTGCTTCCAGTCCGTCCATCACCGGCATCTGAACATCCATCAGCACGAGATCATATTGTTTTGCTTTCACCGCTTCCACTGCCTGCAGGCCATCATCCACAACATCGGGGTCCGCCTGAAGGCGCTGAAGCATTTTTACCGCCACTTTTTGGTTGATGATGTTGTCGTCAACCACCAGAACTTTCAACGGCTGCGCTGTTAGAAAAGAATGAACGGATGCCTGTTCCATCTAATTATTCTTTCCAATCGTTTCGTAATAACGGCGGATGAGTTCAAGATAATCTTTGCTGTATCCTGACTCCTGCGCGCGCTGAAGATCTTTCTGCATCTGTGTGCCGGCGGTCTCCGTAGCGATCTGTGCGGGATTCCGTTTCGCCGTGGATGTACCGGTTGTCGCTTTTCGTTTTTGTTCAAAATCCCGTTCACGCATAGAGCGCTGCGCTTGTAACAGCCGCGAAAGGATCTTCTCCTGCTGCTGGACCGTATTGGGATTGACCTGATTCTGTTGAAGCTGCTCCACTACTTCTTTCATATCATCGGTGATCTTATTGAGATCGCCGAGCACTTTATTCTTTTCCGGCGAACCCTGTGATTCCTTCTGCAGCTGCTCGAGCGATTTACGGACTGCTTCCTGCTGACGGGCGAGACGACCCATCTCCTGCATTCGCTGCTGTGAGCCACCTTCCTGTTCCCCCATTTGCTGCGTCTGTCCGTTGATCTGCTGCTGCTGCATGGCCATACTGCGGAGCTGCTGCATCAACGAACCGCCTCCCTGACCACCCTGCTGCTGCATCTGCTGCATTGCACCCTGCATCTGTGTTGCCGCCTTGTTCAGTGACGCCATCGCTTCATTCTGCTGCGAGCTTGCCTGCGGACCATTGCGCTGTTCAATACCGGACATTGCCTGCTGCATTTGTCCCATCGCGCGGCCGATCTGTTTTCCCATCTCGGGCGTTACGACGAATGACTGTTCGGAAAGTTCGGTCAGCGCGTTGGCGACATTGTTCAGATCGCTTTGAAGATTCTGCTGCTGCTGCGCCATCTCGCGGAACTGCTGCGAGTTCGGATCGAGTGAACGCGACTGATTCTTCAGCGCTTCCTGTTTTTGCGAGATCTGCAGAAGATCCTGCATCGATTTCCGCAGCGCATTCATCGTCTGCTGCATCTGATTATTCAGTAACTGTTCCTGCATTTCGGAGAGTTGTTCCTGCAGTTCGTTGATGCCGCTGCTTGCCTGCTGCTGCGCGGTCATCGCTTTTTCCATCTGCAGATTGCGAAGCTGCTGCGAACTCTGCTTCATCGCTTTCTGCATATCTTTATTATTGGCAGCGTTCTGCGCACTTTCCATTTTATTCGACGGCATCTCTTTCGGGAACTCTTCCATCTTCTTCTGCAGATCATTCAGCTCCTTCTGCACTTGCGACAATTGTTTGTCGATCTCATCCTGCTTCTGTGCAAGTTCCGTCGCTTTTTGTGAATCGTTCTGCTTCAATTGCTTCGTCTGTTCCTTCACATCATCCTGCGCTGCTTTCATCTGTTCCGCACGCTTCAGCAGTTCATCCACTTTCTGTTCGATCTGGATCCGTTTGAGAAGTTTCATGGTCTTCTCGATGCTTTGTCGGAACTGCTCCTCACTGAACTGCGCCTGTTCCATCGCTTCGCGCATCTGTTCGGGGGAGACATTCTGCATCGCGTCCTGCATGCGCTTCATTGCTTTCTGGAATTCCGGCGAGTTCAGTTCGCTCAATGTCTTCTGCAGCTCAAGATATTTTTCCATCGTCTCTTTGGAGATGGTATTGTTCCGCTGCAAATTCTGGGTCATATCATCAATGGACTTGTTCACTTCATCCACCTTCTTCTGGATCTCTTCGTATTTCTTGATCACCTCTTCGGCTTTTTTCTGTTTCTGCCAGTCCATCTGCTGATTCCGTTTCATATCATCGGAAAGTTCCTGCAGATTCTTCTTCAATTCCTGCGATTCTTTGAGGGATTCTTCCAGCGTTTTTCCCGCATCTTCATGCGTCTTTTCAGCATCGGAAAAGACCTCTTCGAGTGAAGGAAGTCTGATCAAATACGTCTGCGAACGGGCGGATTTCGGTCCGTTGACGGCATCGTTATCCTGAACTTCCGCGTAGTATTCCACCACATCTTCGGGGACGAGTCCCAGCAGCGAAAGATCCCAGGCATAATCGAGGATACCATCTTTGATCGTCAGTGTGTCGAACGGAATGATGGAGCCCATCTCTTTTTCTCCGGCAGAGTATTTCGATTCCACCAGGCGGAATTTCAACTGCAATTGACTGACGCCGAAATCATCCGAAAGTTTGAATTCCATCGGGAGCATCATCGCATCGGTGACGTCGATATTTTTTCCGGGAGAGAGAATGCTGATGGTCGGAAATTCATCCGTCATCAATTCGATTTTATATTCGATGATGTTCTGATTTGTATTTCCTTTTTCATCTTCCAGTTCAACATAGTAGGAAGTAGAACCAAGCAGTGAAAGATCTGCGGAATAATGTTCGCTATTCTGTTTCAGTGGAATATCTGAACCATCCTTGAAGACGATGGATCCTTTTGCAATGGCTTTGCTCGGCACAATATTCCACACGACCTTCGTCCCCGGCAGTGCAAGAATGTCGCCGATATTCTCTTCCAGTGTTTCGCGTTTCAGCTTTGTGTAGGCGGGAGGAATGATGGAAACGGTCATTGAACGGACGAACGGACGGTCCTCAACAGTGATGTTGTATTTGTCGCTCTTGATCTCGCCGGAGAAAAGATGATACTGTGTAGATTGTTTGAGGGCCGGGAACGTAAAACGGAATTTACCCGAAGAGTCCGCTTTCAAAATAATATTTTGCGAGATGTCGACTCCTTCTTCGGAGTATGAAAGGATCATTTCCGACGGAAGCGGTTCTGTGTTCTCGCCGGAGGAGAGACTTGCCTGGACGGTAACCGATTCCCCTTTCACAACATCGACATTTCCGGGAGAGACGTTAATATAAAAGGCCGCGACGGGACGAAATTCCTGATCGTAGTGCATCAACCGGTTCACCGCATCATGGAACGGTGTTCCGGGAATCACGGCAAGCACGGAGACGGTCGTTGTGATCGCACCGATGGTCTTTGCAAGACTTGCGATCTGTGTGAATGAAACGGAATTTGCAAAATTCATTCCGAGAGTCGATTTCCCGAAATGTTCCAGGGACATCTCGATCAGTTCCGGCGAACCGCTGAAATCGCCTTTCTTTATCATGTCCGAAAGGTCGAGCGCATTCTGCAAACGGTCACCGATCTTTTCGAATTTTGCACCGATCATCGCTGCAACTTCCCTGTCCGAATGCGGTTTCAGTATCCGAAGAAAACGGAGGAGCGGTTTCCACATCAGATAGATACCAATGATCGTGGAAATGGTGATGTGCGTATAAATGAGAATGGTTCTTATCTGCGCGCTGAAGTCCGCAATGGACTCGACGAATACGAAGAGTGTACCGAGCAGACCGATCACGGAGAAGGTCTTCATCCCTGCGGCGAAGAGTTCCTGACGGTACAGAGCATCACGGGTCTTATCGATGCGTGCTTTGATCTGGTTGACGATATGTTTGGTTTGGTCGGTCAATTTATGGTAGTGTTTGGTACGACACCCGTGGATAAATCCACGGAATAGTTTTACGGGATGGATCCCGGCTACTGTGTCAGGCTCCAGACGATGATATTGGTACCGAATCGGAGCGCCTCTTCCCTTTTTTCGGGAGGATCTTTGTGTACATCGGGATCCGCCCAAGCGTCACTGGGATTCGATTCGTATGTATAATAGACAACGAGTCTTCCTTTGTACAGAATCCCGAATCCCTGCGGCGGTTTATTATTATGCTCGTGGGATTTCGGAACTCCATTCGGGAATTTGTATAAACAAGAATAGAGTCCGTAATTATACGGAAGCTCAACCAAATCCGACTCGGGAAATACTTTCTTCATTTCACGGCGGACCGCTTTGTCCATTCCGTAATCATCATCAATATAGAGGAAACCGCCGCTCTCCAGATACCGCCGGAGCCGTTTCACTTCATAGTCCGAAAAGTTCACATTCCCGTGTCCAGTCATAAAGATAAAGGGATATGAGGTGAAATTGTCATTAGAAATCTCTACAAATTCGTATTTCGGATCGGTATCAATTCCCGCATTTTGTTTGATGAATTTGAGCAGATTTACTTCGGAGGAAGGATCATTATACCAGTCGCCGCCGCCGGAGTATTTAAGGCGGGCGATACGGAACTGAGAATCGATGCGTTTATTCTGCGGATATAAAGCATCACACACGAAGACACAAAGAAAACACAGTATATAATAGAAGGGAAATTGCGAAAAACGGAACATAATGCCAATAAGATAGAAAAATGGGGCCGGAAAGACAATCCAAACTTGAGCAGTGTCTTATTTTAAGACCTCCCATGTTTTTAGAACCTGGGAGGTCTAACGATAAATACTTTATAGTAAAACACAACTCCAACTTGACAAGATGCGCTATAATTCTATCTTATATGTAGAGAGATGAACACACAATACACATATCAACTGTTGCACACAATCGGTATTGACCGGCAGAGCACGGAACGACCCTTCCATGCATATATCACATTCAATGCCGCTGAAGTCCCGACAACCATTGCCCTTTCCCCGCGTCCTCTGCGGACCATATAATTGCACACCCGCCTGTGAGCGCAGGTAAACGCTCAATCATTGATTCACAACCTTAATTTTTGATTCATTGCTATTCTGAGTCCCGAAGGGACGAAGAATCTGAAACTGTTTTTTTTTCTCAGATTCTTCGTCTTCGCTTCCGCTCAGACTCAGAATGGCAATGAACTTACATTTACTATCATTCGGGATTTATCATGAATACACAAGAATATATCACACTCGAAGAACAATACGGAGCACACAATTATCATCCATTGGATGTGGTCATTACAAAAGCGGAAGGTGTCTGGGTAACAGATGTTGAAGGGAAACGGTATCTGGACTGTCTCGCCGCATACTCCGCTGTCAACCAGGGACATTGCCATCCGAAGATCTACCAGGCATTCGTCGAGCAGGCAAAGAATGTCACATTGACGAGCCGTGCATTCCGGAATGACAAACTCGCTCTATTATATAAGAAGCTTCACGACCTGACCGGATACGAAATGTCATTACCGATGAACTCCGGCGCTGAAGCAGTGGAGACTGCCGTGAAGGCCGCGCGCAAGTGGGGCTACACGGTAAAAGGAATTCCCGATGGACAGGCGGAGATCATCTGCGCGTCGAATAACTTTCATGGACGGACGACGACCATCGTCTCCTTCTCCACCGAAGAATCGTACAGAGAGAATTTCGGTCCGTTCACACCGGGATTCAAGATTGTAGAATTTGGAAATTTGAAAAGTTTGGAATTGGCTATCTCAAAAAATACTGCTGCCTTCCTTGTTGAACCGATCCAAGGAGAAGCGGGAATCATAATTCCTCCCGAAGGATATCTGCGCGAAGCTGCGCGTCTCTGCAAAGAGAATAACGTGCTGCTGATCGTGGATGAGATCCAATCCGGACTCGGAAGAAGCGGAAGATTCTTCGCATTCGAATACGAAGAAATCCGTCCCCACGCGGTCATCATCGGCAAAGCATTGAGCGGCGGATTTTATCCTGTCTCGGCGGTGCTCTCCACAAAAGAATTGCTCGGCGTGTTCAATCCCGGCGAGCACGGCTCCACGTTCGGGGGGAATCCGCTTGCAGCCGCAGTGGCCATCGCTGCGCTGGATGTTCTTGTCGACGAGAAACTAATAGAACGATCGTTTGAATTAGGGAAGTATTTCAAAGAACGATTGGAATCCATCAACAGCCGCAACATAAAAGAAGTGCGCGGACGAGGATTGTGGATCGGTCTTGAATTGACGAAAGCGGCGCGTCCTTATTGCGAAGCGCTGATGAAAGAGGGGATCCTCTGCAAAGAGACGCACAATACGGTGATCCGCTTTGCGCCGCCGCTGGTGATCACGAAGGAAGAGATCGATTGGGCGGTGGAGCGGATTGTCAGTGTGTTAGCAAAATAGAACACAGATCAGCAGGATTCGGCGGATCTACACGGATGAAGCAAATAACAAAACCCGCGTGATGAGCGCGGGTTCTTTATTTATGAAAATCCGATTGAATACTTCAAAGTAAAATACTATTTAATTTGATAGAGTTAAACAAGTATAACCAACATAACAGCGTAAGAAAGTAGTCTTTATGTTCGTAATAGTATAAAGTGATAATTTATGATCGCTCAGCCATACGTATTCATTTTTTAGAATAATTATGAAAACGTTATTAAAGGCCCTACGCCAAGAGCGCGGTAAATTCATGCCGGTTTTCTTGATGCGTAAAAGTGCAAAGGGTTATTGCGTCCTAGCAAGACGAAAACCAATGTCAAAGTTGCGATGAGTTGGGCTTGCGGAGGTGCCGCGACTGGCAACACGACAAAGGGATTCGCCGGCATTGACCCACGCGCCGCCACGGAGAATACGTGTGGATCCTGTTGTCGGACCTGCAGGATCAGTCTGTGCTGTAATACTGTAACTTCCATACCAATCCTGACACCACTCGAACACATTACCGCTCATATCATAAATCCCTAACTGGTTTGCTTTCTTTGTTCCCACCGGATGTGTTGTATTATTTGAATTTGCCGTAAACCACGCCACTCCGTCGAGCGTATCACTACCGCTGTAAATATAGTCGTTCCCCCAATTCACTCCTCCCCGTGCGGCATATTCCCATTCTGCTTCTGTAGGCAAGCGATACCTCTTTGTGGATGATACTAATCCTGTTTTTTCATTCAGAAAACCGATCCAGATTTGGATATCATCCCACTTCACCATTTCTACCGGCAGAGTGTCATTGCTGGAAAAATAATTCGGGGTAGGGTTTAGAGGGCTCGTGGCGCTTCCCTGCTTCCACTGCACCACCTCTCGCCACATCTTTTGTGTCACCTCTTTTTGACTAATATAGAAACTGGAAATTGTAACGCTGTGCTGTGGCCGTTCATCGTAATTCCCACTTTCGTTCGGGCTTCCCATGGTAAAAGTTCCTCTTTGTACAAAAACCATATTATCAATCGTAGTTGTTGTAAAACTCGCTTGACTACCATAACTCGTCCCTGCACCGCTCGTGGCGTAAGCACGGACATAATATGTCGTTCCTGCACTCAGCCCTGTAATCGAACAAATGTAACTACCTACGCTGCCCCCGTTGTTTAAATTAGCATCTGAGATAGTAGGATTTGGGAAAGTGCTCCAGCATACTCCGCGCGTAATAACACTGGAACTCCCTTGGGAGGTCACATTGCCGCCCACTATCACTGATGATGGAGTAATAG
>CAIVNT010000003.1 GCA_903907305.1 uncultured Ignavibacteriota bacterium | reverse complement strand
GGCTGATTTATCCAGCACCAGCGCAAATCTCTCCGATGCAGATGAATACAGAGCATAGAGATACCGTTTTGAGTCAACCATCTTTTCCCGTCTGATGGATATGTACGTTCCGGAAGGATCATAATGGTCCAGTTCCATCAACGCATTCAGCGCTTCGATGGTGGATTCGGCACCGGAATTTTTATTGAATTCTTGCTCGTTGCGAATCCCGTCATACCCTCTTCCGGTGACAGAATCGTACATCACGGCGTTTGCTGCATTATTCCCGTAGAACCACGACCCGGCGATCTTCGCCATGGTGAGATATTTTGTATCACCCGTCGCTTCATAGGTGCGGATGAGTCCGAGCGTTACGGGACGAATATCGTAGGCGATCTGTTCAAATTCACGTCTGTTGGATGTGTCCGCCACATCGAATTCGTGGATGAATCCTTTCATGAGCAGCCGTGAATACCATCCGTTCGCTTCACGTTTTGCGGAAGAAATCATCATTGTGTCGTTAAGAATGTTTCCGGCCTGAGCAAGAGCCTGCGTCTGACTATTTCCCCACGCATGCCACATCGTTTCCCAGGAACGGTGCAAACCGTACGGAAATGTTCGAGTATCACCGCTTTGCATTTCCATCATTCCGCGGGATAATTTTTCGATAAAAGATCTCACTTTGGTATTCTTCGACACAGAATAGAACTCCGTTAGACCTAACAGCAATTCCGTTGTTGCATCGGAACCCGAAGTGTACAGTAACCATTGAGGAAGGACATATCCATTTTTAATCGTCCTCTTTTCGTAGGTCAACAACACCGTGTCGATCTGCGGAAATGTGCGTTCAACGGCGGTCCGGAGCTCTTCGGCAAAGACAGGATCATCTTTTTGAAAGATCCTATATCCCAATCCCATACACCACACACCTCGCGCCGCCCACCAGCCGAATGATTTGAAACTCGTCTTTCCATTCCGGTTGATCGATCCGTCCTTGTAGAGAAAATTATAGAACTGACCATCCGCAGCCTGAAGTTTCAGCACAAATTTCAGATATTTTTTCGCCCGCTCTCTGCTCTCTACATTCCCTGTCAACTCATAATGTCGTAGATATGCCACGGAAACGCGAGCAACGTCATCAACGCAGGAGATCCCTTCATCGGTCGCTTCTGTCCAATTATATGATGGATAATCGGCATAGATGTGGATGATATTGACCGAATCGCCTTCTAGCAGAATGCTCTGCGTTAGATGCTCCACGTGGGCAAAATTCACGCGTGAATTTTGACAGAGTGCAAAAGCAGATGCTGCAAATGCTGTCAATATTATTTTCCAAACTCTCATGTATGTCTCCGAAGAAATTGTTCGACACTCTTTCCGTCTGGCATCGCAGCGATCGCACCCCGTTTCGTTGCAGCAAGTGCTCCGACAGCATTCGCTGTGCGGCATAACTCTTTCATTTCCGTCAGGGTGATCTCTTTCAGCGGTTTGCCGTTCTTTATGATCCCTGATAATAATCCGGCAAGGAATCCATCTCCGCAGCCTGTTGTATCGACCGCTTTCACCCGGAATCCTTTCACATCACCGGAAAACTGTTTTGTCATGAACGAGCATCCTGCTTTATCTCTTGTCACCACAACCAATTCCGGTCCCAACGAGAGCAATTGTTTCATCCCTTCCTTCAGATCACGTGTTCCAGTCAGGAATTCCGCTTCGGCGTCGTTCAGGCGAAGGATCGTTGTGGACCGGATCATTTTGCGATAAAGACGAAGTGCTAAACGCTTATCACTCCAAAGTGATATTCTGATGTTCGGATCGAAACAAAGTGCATTACCTATTTTTTTTTACGAGCGCAGCAACGGCAAATGCACTCCTCCGCGTTTCCGGATTGAGAAGCATGAATGGACCGATGTTGATGATGGATGACCCTTCGATTGCTGAACGCGGTATCTCTCTCTTTTTCAGATGTTCATCCGCGGGATCCTTCTCCCAGAATTCAAAGTCCCGATTACCGTTCTTCATCACCGCAACGAACGCAAGCCTCGTTTTGTGTTGCGGATCCAGAATCATCCTACCCGTGTTGACACCGTTCTTCCTTAATTCTCTGATCACAAAACGACCGAACGAATCATCGCCGACTTTGCCGAGAAATGCTGAGCGGACGCCTAATCGCGCGATCCCGACCGCAACATTTGCCGGAGCACCGCCGGCGAGTTTCGTAAAATATTTTGCTGTGGAGAGATCGCTTGTCGGCTCCGAAGAGACGAGATCGATGAATGCCTCGCCGATCGAAAGGATGTTATTTTTTTTCATGATCTGTTTGGTTCGATGATGCTTTTGATGGTCAGTCCTTCTTCCTGATACCGGAGCGCTTCGCGGAAATCATCCAATCCGAAACGAGTGACCGGGAATGCATCGATGCTGATGATGCCGGAAGATAATGCTGTGATCGCACGTTCGAACGTGAACGGATTCACGAACGAACCGACAATGGTCAATTCTTTATAGAACACTTTGTTCGGCTCCAGCGGGAATGTGTGACCTACCGGACAAACTCCAAAATATTCCACTGTTCCGCCTCTTCGTGCAAGATCGAGTGCATTCTGAGCAGTGGCCGTCCTTCCCACGCATTCTATCACTACATCCGCACCGACGCCGGTCAGATCCATCACTGCAGTCAGTACATCCGAATCAGTCGGATCCAAAACAACATTCGCACCAAACGTATCAGCTATTTTCCGTTTTTTTTCTGTTGGTTCGATTACGATGATCTTCGATGCACCGGCAGCACGGACCAGCTGGAGCATCATCAGTCCGATCGTTCCGCTGCCGAGGATCACCACTGAATCACCGGTCTTGATCATTGCGCGATCGATCCCGTGCAGCACACACGAGACAGGTTCGATGAATGCACCGGCATCTTTCGGAAAATTCTCCGGCAATGGAAACAACTGTTGGACCGGAACGATGCAGTATTCAGCCATACCTCCGTCTATATCCACACCTAATGCCTGTAGTTTTGGACAAAGGTGAACTTCACCGCGGCGGCAAAAGTAACAGATTCCACAGGAGATATTCGGATCAACGGCAACCAATTGACCGCGGACGAAAGTTGAAACCGCGGAACCGAGCTCTTCCACAACGCCGCAATATTCATGTCCGAGAACCACCGGTGGAGTTGAGCGGGATTCGCCTTTCACAATGTGAACATCCGTACCGCACACACCGCAGGAACTTACTTTAATGAGCACTTCATTCGGCTGCAGAGGACGAAGTGCACGCTCTCGGACAGAAATGACATCCGGTCTTTCGTAAACGATTGCTTTCATGAGATTACCATTCGATAACAATTGTATCTTTTCCGGGGCCGGCGGTGAAATTGATCTCCAGTTCAGTGATATTTTTCGACAACGCCTGTGAGCGGACATTGTTTTGTGCAGCACCATTCACTCGAACGTTCCGCGGAAGTTTTTGACACAGAATAAAAAGTTTCACAGCATGTCCCTTAAATGAAGAGAGAACACACGAAAACGATCTTCCGTTCTTTGCCGATGCAACGGAATGTACAACCGCATTCACTTTGTTCAGATACGGAGTGCCTGTTTCTCCAAACGACACTGAAATTTTTCCGGTAGAGCTCAACGTGACAGGTAAGACGGATGTCGGAAGTATTGTATTCCCATCCGATAACGATTGAAGATATCTGCCGTTACCGCGCACTGTTACATCATGCAATCCGCCAAATTGATAGCTGAACTGATACGCCGTGTCGATGTGCGAATGTTCTGCGGAGACCGAAAGATTCCACACATTCTCATTCATCCCTGCAAGAGAATACATCGTGTAGAGATAGAATCCGCCGGCCCAGAGGAACGACGGTTTATCGATCTCACCGTAGCGCGGTGACGACGGATTGGAATATCGGTATTCATACAAAGCAGGAATTCCATTCGAACTCGCTGCAATTCCGTCGATCGTCATCGTCTGACGGACGAACGAAAGTGCATCATCGCTCTTCCCCGCCGCACGGAGTCCAAGGGCGTACCAGGCATTATTATGCGGCCACACACCGCCGTTGATATAGGTATATTCATCTCCCGCTTCATTCCCGGCGATCTTAAAGTATTGAATGACCGAATCCTTGTGGAAATCTGCTGGCATCACGGAGCGGATGCCGAGGCCGGGAGCCATAAGTTCTTTTCCCGCGGTGAGGATCAGTTTCCGTGCAAGTTCCCGATCAATGGTACCGAATGCAGGAGCGATCAATGAACCCATATAAAAATGTTTGTCAATATCCGCACCGTTATAATTGACAAGATAATTCAGAGAATCATTCCACAACTTGGACGAAAGCGCAGAACGCATGTTCACCAGATTCTTTTCCAGTCCGGGCAGAGCAGGATTCTTCCCGTCGATCCACGAAGCGATCAGCAGATAATCTTCGATAGCGCGCATACTCAATGCGGTGATGTATGTGCGCGGTCCTTCTTTCCATCCCAGATCCCACCAGTCGGGACGGAAAGCCACCATCAGATCGCCCTGCTGAAGTGTGAGCACTTCACGGAGGCTTTTCGCGATGAGTGGATACAGAGTGCGAATGGTTGCCGTGTCCTGTGTATGCCGCAGATATGATGCGGAAACTTCAATGAACCAGAGATGATTCCAGTTAGAAGGAGTGCAGAATTCCGTTTTGAATCCGTCGTCCTTCCAGTAATATGCGTGCGGGATGATGGAATCCTTTGCCAGGGACGCAACATACAGCAGATCCCGTTTTACCCGGAGCGGATCATAGTTCACCGCGCCGAGATTTGTCATGAGCAGATCGTGCGTAAAGAAAAAATTATATTCTGCGGGACACGGCATCGGCACAACCACGCCGTCCAAATAATGCGCGTTCGTCTTCAATAGAGCTTTCGCCCAGACGGCAGTGCGGTCCAATTGGCGGTCCCCTAAAGTGAAATGTGTCTCACCGGCGGATGCTGAGCGGACAACTGCGGAATATTTTTCAGTTTCACTTTTCCACTGCGCGCGCGATAAGGAAATCTTCGGCCCTGTTTCCGTTTTTGCGCAGCTCCCCGTCACTTGCATAATCACCATCTCCTCACCGGATTTGAGTCCGTGGGAATATTCATATACAGCCGCAGCCCGGGTTTTTCTCCCCGAAGAGTTGACCGATGCGGAAGAATCTTGTTGTGACGGCCACGTAATTTTTCCGTCATCAGAGATATTCAGATCATCAGCATTCGCCCACATCCGCGATGCCCGCTCTCCTGCATTCACAACAAATACGGAAGCGGAACGGGTATCCGCCTCTGTAAAATCTGCCGTAACGGACTGAGATTCCTTTTGAACAGAAACGTAAGCAGAATCTCTCCGCGCATACGTCTGACAGGTACGAAGCGCAAGAACTAAACCGGTTAAAACGTTGACATTCTGCGTTTGCGCACTCCTGTTCTTCATTGAAATCGTGGTGACCATAGCCGGTTGGTCAAGACAGAATTCGTAGGTAATGCGATAGGACAGAATGGAATCTTCCGACAGGAATGTGACCGTATGCGGACTCAATTCATACCGCCAACCTTCTCTTCCAATCGACCTCGCCGGAGCAGTACCAACCTTTACTGAGACGGTGAACGGGAGCGATTCATCACGCTTCCAATAATCCTTACTGAGGTCGATGCTGTTGGCGACCGGGTAATAGAAGCTGATCCTGGAGGGAAATGGTCTGCTCTTATGGAATTCCGCACCGACGTATGGACCGCCCACTTCCACCTGCCCGTATTTTCCGGCGAAGGGAAACACCAGAGGGTCGTTATTCTGGAATGAAAACCCAATTTGCATACCAATGACAAATATTACTGTTAATGATCTCATTTGAACTCGCTCCAGACTTCATCGATCGTGGGGAAAGCGACCCGAGGAAATGTTCCGCCAGGTTTATAGATGATCGCATCGACCGCTCTCGGATCCGATTGATGTTGTGTTGATAGTGCTGCGAGTAGTTCTTCGTTAACCGTAACAGGATATTTATTTTTTAATATTTCAAGGTGATTCATTATGGCGACATTCTCCATATCCATCGTATAATCCCTCGTTACTACGGCATGCACCTTCTCGAACGGGAGAATTGTTCCGTTCTCATCCATATACTGTCTTTGATTCGCCATAAAATATTTTCGGAGTACCTTCTCATCCGCGGATAATGAACGGATAACGGAAGCACGCTGAGCCAGATAGAGTAATTTTGCATCCCACTTCATTGTTTCATTAGCAACGGTCGGCAGTTTGTCCAATCCGCGGGCGTATGCCTCTTTGCTGAGTAGCCGATCCTGCACCATTTTCCAGATCGTTTTTTTTACGCTGCGGTTGAATGCTTCCAGCGAATGCGTGTCGAACTGAAACTGGCGGATGTCGTACCACTCCGCATATTCACGAATACTGATACTTTGTTTTCCGAACGTTGCGAGAGTCTTTTGAAGATACCTCCCGGAATTCTGTATCGGTTGAGGACCAGCCTCGGTCATGAATGTGGATGGGATCTGCCACTGCACTTTGGTGTCCTTTGAAAGTCCCTTATCCGCAAGATAGGCGCGAAGGATATTGAATCCGTCCGCTTTGATCACCGGTTCATTTTTTTTCATCATCTGTTTCACATACACGTCCGCACGTCCGTCGGCGATCAGCTGTGTGCGTATCTCTATCGCTTGATTCTTCAGCTCGGTATAGTCTGTCTCCGTAGTGATGGGATTCTGACGTGCCTCATCCAGGCGGAAGATGTAGTATCCGTCCTTTCCCGACACCGGCGGGGAGATCCCTCCATTGTTCATCTCAGTCAACTTCAAAGCGAGCCCGGGATTATCGCGTTCTAATTTCAACAATGTTGTTTCCACACTTCTGCTTTCCGGTTCGACATCTGCAGTGTATTGCGCACGATAGAGAGAATCGAACGATGTGCCGCTCTTCAGTTTCGCTGCCGTCTGTTCCGCTTCGACCGTCGTAGGGACGAATATCCATCGAAGAGCAACTGTCACTTTCGCTTTGCGTGTATCATTCGCGATTTGTTCATCCGTCAACAATACTTTGGAAAGGATCTCCTGCCGGTAGAGTTGTTCGACTGCTCCGTCCTCTTCCAATCCCTTCACCCGTGTGCGGATGAATGCTGCTGTGTCGAGTCTGTTCTCTTCCCCTTCCAGCGCAAAAAGACGTTCGTTGATCATGAATCGAAGATGTTCGCGGAGTGGTTCCTTGTGCCGTTTAACAAATGCGGGACCGAATTCAAAACTCGTCAGCAGATCGTCGGTTGAAATGCGGTAATGACCGATAGAAGCCACAACAGTGGAATCCAACTGCGGAAAGAGCAGACCGGAGAACATGATCAAAATAAACACCAGCCGTTTCATCCTTTTACTCCGCTGGAGACCATGCTGTCAATGAAATATCTCTGGAAGAATGAATACGCCACAATGATCGGCAGCGCAAGCAGCGTTGCTGCGGCGAGTTGAAGTCCCAGAAGCGCTTCTGCCTGTCCGCCAATGGTGAAGAGTGTGACGATCTGCGGCAGCGTCATCAGCGTGCGTTCGCGGACGACGATGATGGGCCAGAGTACTTCATTCCAGCTTGCCATAAATGAAAGAATTGCAACAGTGATCACCACCGGTCTGGAAAGGGGCCAGATCACTGCGAAAATGATCTTCAGATCCGAACAGCCGTCAATGCGCGCCGCATCGATGAACGCCTGCGGAATGCTCATAAAGAACTGACGGAACATCACGATGCCGAGCGTGCTGATCATGGTCGGGGCAATGAGCGCAAGATAGGAATCGGTGATCCCCAGTTTCACCATCAGCACGTACTGTGGAATGAGCGTGATCTGAAACGGGATCATCATGGTAAAGAGGATGAGATAATAGAGCAGATTCCGGCCGAGGAAATTGAGACGCGCAAGCGCGTAACCGATCATGGAACCGAAGACGATCACGGATAATGTTGTGACCGACGAAACGATAATGCTGTTCAGAAATGCGCGGGCGATTGGGATGCGTGCAAATACCTGATCGTAATTCTTGAAACTGAAATTGGAGGACCAGAGACTGAATCCGCCGATCTCTATTTCGGGCTTCAATGATGCGGCGAACATCCACAGGAACGGATACGCGAATACGGCCGCACCGAGAATGAGCAGTACATATTTTATGATCTTCTTCATGAATTCGACTCCATTTCAACAGCTTTCTTTTGGAGCATGATCACGGCGAAGATCACCAACGCAAAAACAAACCCCAGCGTCGCAGCGTAACCCATATGATTGAAATAGAATGCCTGATTATAGATATAGAGTACGGCCGAAAGTGTGCTTTGCATCGGCCCGCCACCCGTCAAAACGTACGGCTCGATGAAGAGAGAGAATCCGCCGATGGTGGAGAGGATCAGCACAACTACGATGGTCGGATTCAATAACGGAAGAGTGATGGAAAAGAACTGCTGTCTTCGCGTTGCGCCGTCCATATTCGAACTCTCGTACAATTCAGGGGAGATGTTCTGGAGTCCCACAAGAAACATAATGATGTAGATGCCGACATTCTTCCATGTTGCCATGATCGCAACGGAGGGCATGGCCATCTCCGGACTGACGATCCACGGGATGCGCGGGATACCGAAAATCATCAGGAATTTATTCAGCAGTCCCGAATCAAAGGAATACAGCTGCTGCCACAGGATCGTCACGACAACGCCGGAGACAACTACCGGAAGGAAATAGATCGTCCTGAAGAACGAACGGAATCTGATCTTCGAGTTCAACAACAGTGCAAATCCCAGCGCCACGATGATCTGCAGCGGAATATGGATGAGCAGGAACGTGAGCGTGTTGAACACCGATTTGAAGAAGAGCGGATCGTGGATGAGACGTTCGAAATTCTTCATCCCCACCCACTGCATCGGTGTGACGATATCCCACCGATGAAAGACAAGTACGATGGAAAAGACGAGCGGATAAGCGACGAACATCAGAAAGAAGAGGATGTACGGCAGCACGAGCAGATACGCCGAGCGGTCATATTTTTTTTGAAATAATTTCATTTGTTCCAATCGACGATCACTTTGATCCTTTGCTGTGCGGACTTCGTCGCCTCTTCAGGAGATTTCCTTCCGTAAACAGCGCTTGCTTCGTATTCCTGCGAGATAGCATCGAAGATCTCTTTCAGATCCGGTGCCGCATCCACACTTCGTGTATACACTGCTGCTTTTGCAAATTCGATCATGTTCGGATTCTGCTCAAAATATTCTTTGAACAACGGATTGGTGAGCATATCTTTTCGGATCGGGATCTGATTGGCGACCTTCAGCAGCATCAGATCATACTGTGCCTGCACAAGATATTTCACGAATTCCCACGCTTCCTTCGGATGTTTCGTGGTACTGAAGATCGCAATATTTTTATAATCGCCGTACGTATGCACGGGACCATCATTCCCGTCCGGTACCGGGATCGGTGCAACTCCGTACCGAAGCTGCGGCGCCATTGTCTGTAATGTTGCTATCTGCCACGGTCCCGCGAAATTCGTCGCTTTTCGTTCCAGCAGGAACAGGTCGCCTCCCTGAAAGAACGTGTGCGGAAAATAATTCTCGGAATAGCATGTCCTGAAAAATTGAAACACCTTTGACGAAGCCTGTTCATCAAGATTCGGTTCGCCGTTCACAAAGAATGTGCTGCCGTTGGATGCAGCGATGTAAAAACAATAATAATCGAACCATCGCTGCCACCAAATGGGACGGATATCACGTTCTCCCATCCAGATATCGGTCTGTCCATCCCCGTCCACATCACAGGTGATCTTCTTCGCCGCCGCATAGAACTGCGAATACGAGCGCGGAGCACTCGTCACTCCGGCGGATTCGAAGAGCCGCTTATTATAGAACATCATCACCGGATTCGTCTTCCACGGCATCTGATAAAAATGTCCGTTGGGATCGCGAAGTGACTGAATGAGATCACGTGGAGTTCTGCTCAGCATTGTCGAATCAAAATCGGAGAATCGGTCCAGATCGATCAATCCGCCGAGGCGTGTAAATTCGGCGAGGGCCCCCGGCCAGATGTTGGAGCAGACATCAGGAGTGGTGCGTCCCGCAATTGCGGCAAGGAGCACTTCTTCGGTGGACTGGCTGACCGGAATGGGCTGCATTTTTACCTGAATCCCGGGATGAAGCTTGTTCCATTCTTTCACAACAGCGGTCGCCACCTGCACTTCCTGCGGATTCGGTGCTGGCCAATACGTAAGCATCACAACATCATCCTTACGGATGGTGTTGTTCATTTTCGTATCGGTGCAACCGAATACGATGAGAGAAAGAATAAAAATAAAAAAATATTTCAATGTATTTATTTCTCGATGAAAATGTAGGACGAAGCGGTGCTTCGTCCCGTTAAATTGGTGAGATTGGAATATCAACCCTCAATGTGAAATCGTATTCAAAAAATCGTTTTTGAATATGAAAAATTGAAATATATTTTACTGTAAAAAAATATCCGCCGGAACTGTAGGACGAAGCGTTGCTTCGTCCCGCTAATATAGTCGGATAGGAAAAACGACCCTCAGTGTGAAAAAGTATTCAAAAAAATCGTTTCTGAGTTTGAAAAATTGAAATGTGGCTTTATTGTAAAATAATATCCGCCGGAACTGTAGGACGAAGCGTTGCTTCGTCCCG
>CAIVNT010000002.1 GCA_903907305.1 uncultured Ignavibacteriota bacterium | reverse complement strand
ATCCGGCAGATCCCCTCCGAAGAGGCGGTGCTGGTGGCAAAGAAAATATCACGCATGATGGGAATTCTATATGACACATCAGCTTAATGCACAGTCCGCGAACATCGATGAACTGCTGACCCTGGTGAAGGAGATCGTCTCCATCACGGACCGGCTGATCGATGAGACCGGGAACGATCAGTTCGATGCAGTGACGGAACTGACGGAAGAACGGGGCGGCAAGGTGGCGCATCTGGACCGGGTCCACCGCGAGATCACGGCGAGCGGTACAGTGCCTGAGCCGCTCGCGAAAGAACTGCAGACAGTACTGTCGCTGCTGGGGGAACGGTCCGCAGTGCTCAATAGGACGATCCTTGAAAAAAGCGATTCGCTTGTTGCAACGATCCACGCAGTACAACAGAACAGATTTTACGGCAGTAAATAAATTAATAGACGGGAGAGAGCCATGGATATTAAAAAAATTTCGCAATCGCAAAATACGTATGACACCCTAAAGATCCGAAAAGAAAAAGTTCGTGAAGAAAAAGCGCGTCGTCCCGATGATTCTGTCGAACTATCGCCGGAAGCACTGAAACTGTTCCAATCCGAAGAGACAAAGAAGGTCGACATGATCCGCGAACGCGTCCAGTCCGGATATTATTCCCGGAAAGAGGTCGTGGAGAAAGTTGCCGATGAGATCCTCCAACAATTCACTCAATCATAAACTGACAGCTGCGGCAAAGCCATGTTCCCAGATCAAGAAGCTCTCGTCAAGGGTGTGCAATTACACCGTCGTATAAACGAACTCAGCAACGAGCTCGCAGAAAGGAATCATCCGCAGACACGGGTCATCCTCTCCGCCGAGCTCTTCTTTGCATTGATCGAGTATACTGTTCTGATGAACGAGACGAATATGAACAGGGAACTGCTGCTGTGGGAATTGTGCCAGCGCGATGAATTATTCTTCGATACCGGAACGATCCAGCTGAAGATCGGTGTCGATTTCTTTGCCCCTCCCAACAGCATCAGTATCGGCTGATCGTCTTTTTTAAAGAGCGCTGTGATTCATGGTGTAAGGACGGAGAATCGCAGTCTCTTCAGAATGATCAAAAAAAACATTCCTTTTTTCTTCCCATTTCTCTATATTTCGCATGCAGAATGATTATTATTCCCGCAGGTATTTCTTCCGTGAAAGGGGGCGAGCCTGCCTTTCGTCTTTTATACTGGGAATCTTGATCTATGTTCAGATCTCTGGCTTCAAAGGACAGGACTCGAGATGACAATATCGATTAGTTAGTCCTTACTGAACAAGTTTTCAAATTATTGGTCGGATTGCCAATCCGACCATATTAAAGGGACGAAGCAACGCTTCGTCCTACATTTTCATCGAGAACTATTTAAGAGATTTATTTTCACTACAGTTATTCTATGGGAACTACCGCACCAATCACCGTTCTTATTGCCGATGACCACGCACTCGTCCGTCGAGGTCTGGTGCACATCCTTTCCCTTTATCCTGAATTCTCCGTGGTCGCAGAAGTGGGCAACGGCAAAGATGCCGTTACGAAGGCCAAAGAACTGATGCCGGATTTGGTGATGATGGACCTGAATATGCCGGAGTTGAACGGTATTGAAGCAACCCGGCTGATCAAAAAACACGATGTGTCAATTCCGGTTGTCATTGTTTCTGCATATGACGACATCGGTTATGTTGTGCAGGTATTTCATAGCGGTGCCAATGGATATCTGCTGAAAACGACCGACCCAGAAGATCTGCGTGACGCATTGTTGGAGGCGACTAATTCATCTGATTTCATTTGCCCTCATGTTCCTTCAGCGCAGCTCCGCGCAGTGCTGAATAATGACCAGAACCACAGTAATCCGCAATATCTCATCAATCAGCTCACTGCCCGCGAACGCGAGATCCTGCAAT
This sequence comes from uncultured Ignavibacteriota bacterium, assembly GCA_903907305.1. Taxonomy (GTDB): domain Bacteria; phylum Bacteroidota; class Ignavibacteria; order UBA10030; family UBA8401; genus UBA8401. The sequence continues at coordinate 14,058 of CAIVNT010000002.1, read as the reverse complement.
TGGTTGCCGATGCAAAATCGCACCAGCAGATCGCCGATCTGCTGAACATCAGCGTACGCACAGTGGACACGCACCACAACAATATCCTCACCAAACTCGGAATCCACGATTCTGTCACCCTTGTTACGTTCGCAATTAAGAACGGACTTGTGGTCCTCAATAAATAATCTCGGTCAATCCACTCCTTTATTCTGTTGAGAATTACGCAGTATAGCGTATTGTGCTCACTTGGCTAATATCGTTATCTTCTCTGTATAAAGTCCGCCAGAAGTACAAAGAAGTAATCCCGAGGTGTTGCCATGCAGACAGAAGATCACGTGAATGATTCGCCGGCGTCATTAGCCATTTTGATCGTGGATGATATCCCCGAAAACATTATGCTTTTGGAAGATGTTCTCGGTGAGCTTAATTATACGACACATGGAGCAGCCAATGGACTGCAGGCACTTTCAGTGCTGGATGATATTCCTATCGACCTGATCATTGCCGATGCAATGATGCCGAAGATGGACGGATTTCAACTCTGTAAGTCGGTCAAGAACAATCCAAAGCTCTCGTCGATCCCATTCATTATTTATTCCAGTGATTATATCGATGAAGAGGATAAGGATCTTGCCAAGACTATTGGTGCAGACCGCTATGTTGTCAAGACCGGCGGAACGGAGTCCCTCATCCTCGCCGTCAGCGAACTGCTGAATATTGCCGATCCCAAAATTAAGTTCGATCCCAACCAACAGGTCCTTCCTCTCGACGATCATTCCTTTCTTGAGCGTCATTATAAACTGTTGAACAAAAAGCTCGAAGAGAAGATGCAGAATCTCGAGGTCTATTCCATGCAGCTGCTCAAAAAGAATGAACAGCTTGTTCGGTCGGAGGAACGGTACCGTCTGCTTTTCGAAAAAGCGAGCATCGCCATCTTCATGCTTGATGCTTCGGGACGGAAATTGATCAATGCCAATCCCTACGCTGTGAATTTGCTCGGATATACAAAGGAAGAGCTTTTAGCAAACAAGAATCTTCTGTTCGCGGATTATGAGGATGGTGACGAGACAATTGTTGAGCCGGGATTCTCCGGTGAGATGAATATCCGTACCAAAGAAGGGAAAGTGATCTGTCTGGAATCCGACGCGAATGTGATCGAGGTGGACAATCAGCAGCAGATCCTTCTTTTCTCCCGCGATATCACGGAGCGGAAGATGATGGTGGAAAAATTATATCAGTCCGAAAAACTTTCCATGCTCGGAACGATCGCTGCCGGTATCGCGCATGAGGTTCGCAATCCTCTTGCCGGCATTAAACTGAATCTTCAGTTCCTGGAGAGCAAGCATCCTGACTTTGTCGATCTGGATGTGCTGCAGCTGGCCATCAAAGGAGCACAGCATATCGAAAAAGTGGTTGAGAATACGCTCAATATCGCACGCTCCACCGTACCGGACGTGCGCATTGTGAGCGTGAACGATATCGTTTCGCAGGCCGTGAGTTTGCTGATGCTGACCGTTCACAAAAAGAACATCGGCCTTGATACAAAGATACAAAACGACCTGCCGTCGGTGAAGATCGACGGGAAACAGGTGCTGCAGGTGGTGCTGAATATCCTCCGCAATGCGATCGAAGCGACTCCCTCCGGCGGTGAGATATTTGTTGCAACGTTCATGGAGGACCAAAGCGAAACAGAATTGAAGCCGCGGCTCATCTGTTCCATCCGGGATACCGGAGTCGGGATCTCCGATGAATATCTGAAAGCGGCGTTCGAATTATTCAAGACAACAAAGATTTCGGGGACCGGATTAGGTCTGTCGCTCTCGCGCAGGATCATGCAGCAGCATGGCGGCGATATTGCGATCACGAAACCCCAGACCGGTGGGACAGAAATTAAACTGTATTTTCCATTGTCATTATAACACGAGGTCATTATGTCCAAAGGCACCATTTTTCTTGCTGATGATGAAGAGATTCTGACGGCATCGCTTCAAAAAGTTCTGAGCAATGAGGGTTATTCCATAAAGGTTTGCAACAAAGGGGACCAATTTCTTTCCATGGTCAGTCAGACGAATCCCGATATGATCATGCTGGATATCTATTACGGTGAACACAACGGACTTCGTCTGCTCAGTCAGCTCCGTGCGCAGGGTTTCGAGATGCCGGTGATCCTGATGACCGCATACGCCGAGATCACACTTGCAGTGCAGGCGATGAAAGAAGGCGCCTACGATTTTATGGTGAAGCCGTTCGATCTGAAACATCTTTCGGTGCTCATTCAAAAGACAATGGAATATTCCCGGCTGCAGCGCAAGGTAAAGATCCTTGAAGAGGAAGTAGAATCGCAAAAGCCGAAGCACGGCATCATCGGCAAGAGCAGTATCATCAAACAATTGCTGACAACATCCGAAAGACTTGCTTCCGGGGAGAATACCACGGTGCTGATCGAAGGGGAGAGCGGAACAGGAAAAGAACTCTTCGCCCGATTCCTTCATCAAAAGAGTCTGAGAGTGGACAAACCGTTCATCACCATCAACTGCGGCGCGATCCCGAAAGACCTTGCGGAGTCGGAATTTTTCGGCTACGAAAAAGGAGCATTCACTGGCGCTACGGAACGGATGAAGCAGGGAAAATTCGAACTCGCCACCGGCGGTACGCTGCTGCTGGATGAGGTCGGCGAACTTTCGCAGGAGATGCAGGTAAAACTTCTTCGCGTACTGGAAGAGCAGAAATTCTACCGTCTCGGCGGCACAAAAGAGATCAATGTGGATGTGCGTATCATCGCTGCGACTAACCGCAATCTTCAGAACGAAGTGGAGAAAGGACGGTTCCGCGAGGATCTGTTCTACCGTCTGAACGTTGCCGTGCTGAGGATCCCGCCGCTGCGTGAACGGAAGGAAGATATCATACCGATCGCCTCCGTATTCCTTCAGGACTATTCTGTGAAATTCAATAAAAAAGTTCAGACACTGCTGCCGGATGCGGTCCAATTCCTGGAACAGTATTTCTGGAAAGGGAACGTGCGCGAACTCCGAAACGTACTGGAGCGTGTGGTGTTGTTGACGGACCATGAACAGCTCGGCAAAGAGAGTTTCTCGTTCCTTCAGCCGGCAAATACCATTGCACTGTCGAACCAAAAGATGGTCAACGGCCAATTCAATCTTGTTATTCCTTCCAACGGTATTTCCATGAAGGAAGTACTTCGCGATCTGATCATGAAGACGCTGAACATCACCAACGGCAATCAGGTGCAGGCATCGAAGATCCTCGGCATCACCCGATCCAAACTGCGCTACCGTATGGAACAACTCGGAATCCACCCCGAGCAGCGCGGATACAAGGTAAATGCATAAATTACTGAGCGTGAACGGAGCGGACCGTTCATGAGCAGTTATGAAAGACAGAGCGTCGATATCACACGATAACGGGGGACCAATACGATGGAAGTGAAACTAGAGAATTCCTCTTTTCAATCTTTCTTCTTCATGAAAGATCCGGCAATGCCGCTTCGACAAAAGATTTTCATTCTGCTCACATTCTTTGCGATGATCATCGTGCTGGTAGGACTGATCGCAAACATCCTTCTGGATATGAATGTCTGGACGACATTGCTCACATTGATCGCATTAGCGATCACCTTTGTATTCTTCAGATTGTCCCAGTCGTACAAGGATTACAAAAAACTCATCACCCCGTTCACCATCATCTGCCTGGTTCTCATACCGACGGCTTGGTTCGTCAATGCCGGCTGGAACAGCAATATCATCAGTCTCATGTTCGTTGTCTTTACCGGGCTGTACACTATTTCCGATAGGAAATACCGTTCGACGGTCTTTGCAACCCTCTTTACAATGATGATCTCCCTGATGACCGTTCAACATTACTATCCTGAACTCATCATTCCCTATGCCGATAACCATCAACGCTTCGTGGATCTGATGCTGGGGAACAGTGTCTATTTTATCTTCCTCTATTACATTATCGAACTCTTTATCTCTTCCTACGTGGACGAGAATGCAAAAGTGTATCAGGTCAATTCCGAGTTGATGCTGAAGAATCAAACGATCAGGGAGAGCGAGGAACGTTATCATGCAATGATGGAGACATCGACGGACGGCATCCACATTCTGGACGAAAAAGGGTACCTCGTGGAAGCGAATGCTGCATTCCTTGAACAGATCGGATATACGAGAGAAGAAATCGCCGGACTTCATATCTCCGACTGGAATACGGAGTGGGTAAATAAACCGTCCATCCCGTCGATCGAACAATTGCTGGAAAGTGCGAACCGATATTCTGCGGCACACAGGTCCAGGAGCGGTCGTATCGTTCATGTGGATGTGAGCACGAAAGGGATCGTGCTGAACAACAAACAATATGTCCATTGTTCCGCCCGCGATATCACCGAGCAGGTGAAACAGAATGAATTGATCGCAATACAGTCACACGCTCTGCAGGCTGCACAGAACGGCATCATCATCACTCAGTCCGACGGGAAGATCGAATGGGTCAACACTGCTTATGAGAAAATGACCGGATATACATTGCAGGAAGCGATCGGAAAAGATCCCGCCGAGTTGGTCCGTACCGATGCCCAAACGCCGGAATTCTTCGAGGATATGTGGGCCACGATCAGATCCGGAAAGCCGTGGGAAGGTGAGATCACGAACCGGCGGAAGGATGGGACACGTTATATAGAGGAACAAACGATCACTCCGATATTTGATGATGCGGGGACGATCATCCATTTTATCGGCATCAAGTTGGATATCACCAAGCGAAAAACAGAAGAGCAGCATCGGTTCTTCATAGAAAATCAACTGCGGGGATTCTATGAACAATCTTCCGTGGGAATGGTCGTGACCGGATTGGATTCAACGTTCCAAAAAGTGAACAGGAAATTCTGTGAGATGATCGGGTATTCCGAATCGGAACTGCTGACCATGTCGTATTCAGACATTACACATCCGGATGATACCGAAGTTCACGAAAGTCCTGTGAAGATGTTGCTCACCGGTGAGCGGTTGTCATTCACTCTTGAAAAACGGTATTTGCGAAAAGATAAAACGACGGTTTGGGTGAAGATCTCCGTCAGTCTCATACTGGACGAGAACGATGTGCCGCTCCATTTCGCAACGGTGGTTGAGGATGTCACACAGAGGCGCGCGATCGAAACGGCGGTGCAAAACCTTGCTGTTCTCTCCAAAATGGATGACAAACTGAATTCGTTCGATGTGATTGTTCAGAACTTTGCCGATGCTGTGAATGCTGATTCCGCCATAATGGGAATCCTGACGGAGGATAAGAAAAGCATCCTTACGCTTGCCGTGGTGCATCGCGGATTGAAATTACCGAATTCCGTCTATGCTATCAGCGGAACTGCATGTGAACGGACAATAAACGATGGATATTTCTATATCCCTGACAGGATGAATGAATTGTTCCGTTGTGAGATCTTACCGGTGCATCGGGAGATGCGTTCGTATCTTGGAACGACACTCGTCAATGCCAGCGGAGAGGTGATCGGTCTGTTGGCCGCTATGGGTCAACAGCCGCTCGATACGATTCAGCAATTCCGCACCATCCATTCATTGTTCGCGGAGCGGGCGGCGAATGAATTAGTGAGTCTTGAAGCGGAAACGATGCTGCAAAAAAGTGAGGAACAATACCGCTTCCTGGTGGAGCGATCACAAGATGTTGTCGTCCGGATGAATTTGCGGGGAGTTGTGACGTACTGCAGTCCCGCGATAACAATTCTCGGCGGGTACGATCCTGACACGGTCAAGGGGCAATCGTTCAAGAACTTCTTCGTCCATAGGAGTGAAATGCTTGCAGGATTTACCAGTATGAAGGCGGCCGTGATCAAGGGACTGCCGAGCCGGTATGAATTCCAATTCCGGACGAACAGTGGCGCCGCCGTGTGGGTTGAATCGGTCGGCAAAGCGGTGAGTTACAACGATGGCACATTCGAATTGCAGACGATCATTCGTGATATTTCCGAGAGAAAAAAATCGGAAGAGGTATTAGTGTTGTATAAGGAGATCATTTCGGCCACGGGGGATTCTATCTCATTGGTGGATGATCAGTTCCGTTATCTCGTCGTCAATGACGCCTACCTCCGGCGTATGGGAAAAAAACGGGAGGAGATCGAAATGCATTCCATTGCGGAGATCTTCGGAAAGGATGTCTTTGAAAAAACGATCAAGGCGAATTTCGAACGCTGTCTTGGCGGAGAAGAGGTCCATTATCAGGCATGGTTCAATTTTGCCGGTGTAGGAAGAAAATTCATGGATGTGCAGTACGCTCCCTACAATCATCAGTCCAGGCGTGGTGTTCTCGTCAGTTCCCGCGATATCACAGCTCTGAAAGACGCGCAGAATTCGAAGATCGAATCGGAGAACAGATTCAAAGCAGTATGGGAGAATTCACACGATGCTATGCGGCTCACGAATGCCGAAGGAATTGTGGTGATGGTGAATGACGCATATTGTGCGCTGATGAAAAAGGATATGAACCAGCTGGTGGGAAATGCTTTTACGGTTGTGTATCCTCAGAAATCCCCCGCGGACAGTCTTGCCAATTACCGGACACGGTTCGAGACGCGGACAGTGGAAGAGTATTTTGAACGTGACATTACATTATGGAACAATGAAACATTATATATTCAGGCATCCAATACATTTCTGACGCTGCCGGATAATGAAGTGCTGCTGCTGAGCGCGTTCAAAGATATCAGCATACGGGTGCATGCCTTGGAGGACCTGAAGGACAGTGAACAGCGGTACCGGGGTATCATCGAGTCATCGATGGACGGATTCTGGACGGTGGATTATTCCGGCAAGATACTGCAGGTGAATGAAGCATACTGCCGGATGAGCGGATATTCCAAAGAAGAATTGTTATCGATGCATGTTTCGGAAATTGAGGCAAATGAAAATCCGGCAGAAACAGAACGCCATATGAAGATCATTGTTGCCGACGGAAGGGATAAGTTTGAATCGAAACATCGCGCCAAGGACGGAACGTTTTTTGATGTTGAAATCAGTACCGTAGTGTTGACGGATCTTCAAGTTCTGGTTGTCTTCATTGGTGATATCACAGAGCGGAAGACCTCTGAACTGGCATTGAAAGAATCCGAACGGCGTTTCCGTGGAATACTTGAAGATGTAACACTGATCAGTATTATCCTCGACAGTAATGGACATATTGTTATGGCCAACAATTTTCTGTTGAATCTCACCGGTTATGCACGGGAGGATGTTCTTGGAAAGTCTTGGTTCGACATGTTCATTCCGGCTGAGATCCGCTCCGAGTTGCACGTGACCTTTGAAGGTGGTATGGTTGGGAAGGGTCTGCCGCAGCATTATGAGAATGAGATCCTGAAGCGATCCGGTGAACGTCTTATCATCCGGTGGACCAATATTTTTCTCTACGATAATTCCAACGCATTCGCCGGTATTACCTCTATCGGTGAGGATATCACCGAACGGAGGAGGATGCAATCGGTGCTGCGTGATCGGGAAGAACAATACCGTACACTCATTACAACGATGCAGCAGGGAATGTCGCTGCACGAGATCATTCTTTCGCCGGAGGGGATCCCGGTCGATTATCGTTTTATTGATATCAACGAGAGTTTTGAACAGCTCACCGGGTTGAAAGCTTCCGAGGTCATCGGCAAAACGGTTCTTGAAGTAATGCCGGAGACGGAGCAATACTGGATCGAACAATACGGCGCCGTTGCTTTGACCGGTGCACCGTTGTTCTACGAGAATTACTCCAAAGTGCTGAATAAATATTTTGAAGTGATCGCCTACCGTCCAAAACCGAATCATTTTGCGACGATCGTTTCGGACATCACGCAACGGAAATTATCAGAACAAAAGGTATTGGACAATGAGCGTCAATATCGGCTGCTGGCGGAGAATTCCACGGATGTCATCTGGACGATGGATTTTGAAGGCCGGTTCAAGTATGTGAGTCCTTCCGTCACCCGCCTTCGCGGTTTCACACCTGAAGAAGTGATGCTCCAGCCTTTGGACCAAGTGATCTGTCCGTCCTCCACGGACATCGTCGTCACCGGATTACTGCGGGCGGTAGAATATGCGAACCAAGGACTGGATATTCCTCACGAGTATTTTCTCGTGGAGCAGCCCAGAAAAGACGGTACGACGGTCTGGACGGAAGTGATCACACGCATTTTGTATGATGAGAACCGGAAAGCGTTGGGAATTCTCGGAGTGACTCGTGACATCACTGAACGGAAACGCAATGAGGACCTTCTGCAGACACGACTGCTGCTGAGTGAATACGCGAACGGTCATACCGTAAAGGAACTTTTGCAAAAGATACTTGATGAAGCTGAGAAGATCACCGAAAGCACGATCGGTTTCTTCCATTTCGTTGAGAATGATCAGAGAACCATCGCACTGCAGACCTGGTCCACCAATACTCTTACGAATATGTGTCATGCGGAAGGAGATGGCCACCACTATCCTGTTGAGCAGGCAGGAGTGTGGGTGGAATGTATCTATACAAAAGCTCCCGTGGTGCACAATGCATTTTCGGTATTGCCCAATAGAAAAGGATTGCCGGAGGGTCATTCGCCGATCGTACGGGAGTTGTTAATCCCGATCCTGCGGAATGATCTCGTCGTCGGCATTATGGGTATCGGCAATAAACAATTCAATTATGATTCAAAGGATATAGAGATCGCAGCACAGCTTGCAACAATGGCATGGGATATCCTCGAACGACGCAGAGCGGAATTATCACTCTTCAGTCATGAGCAGGCGCTGGAAGGATTATCGAACGCGGCTCTGTCACTGCTGAATATGAACGAACAAAATCTGCCGATCATGGTGTGGGCGGCGCTGGAAAGTCTCGGCAAAGGATTGAATGTTGACCGTATCGTGATCTTCCAACATACATACAATGCAAATGCTGCAATCGAGTCCAGTTCATTAAAATATGAATGGGCGAATGATCCGCTCCACGCAATGATAGATCATCCCGGGATGCAGGATGCAAATTTTACGAATATTCTGCCGACGATGTACCGAGCATTGAACGAGGGGAAGATATTTTCCGGTGTTGTTGATGAATTACCGGATGAAGAACGGAAGATCTTTCAAGGGAACAACGTCAAGAGTATCATGTCAATTCCCATCTTTATCGAAAGCCGGTTTTGGGGATCGCTCTCCATTGATTCGATCAACGAGGTTCGTCAATGGTCCAAGGATGATGAATCGATCCTTCGTGTTGCGGCGGAGAGTATCGGTGTTGCACTGCACCGCATGAGTGCCATCAGTAGTCTTTATGAAAATGAGCAAATGCTCAAATTCGCTCTCGATGCTTCCGGTGACGGTATATGGACATTCACCATCCCTGATAATCAGGTGTATTTCTCAAATGAATTGAAGAAACTGGTCAAGTTTGAGCATATGTCATCCGAGAATAATTTCGAATTCTGGGTTGACCATGTCCATCCCGAAGACCGTAGCGAGGCATTGGAAGCAATGGACCGTCATTTAAAAGGTGAAGACCCGATCTTTGCCAATGAGCATCGTTTTCTCTGCGGTGACGGACAGTACCGATGGATGCTGGACCGTGGAAAAGTGTTGAGATGGAATAAGGACGGTTCGCCGCTGCAGATCTTCGGCACGTATTCCGACATCCATCTTCGGAAAGAGACCGAGCAGAAGATCATAGAGTTGAATGAACAATTGGAGCAGAAAGTAGAAGACCGGACGAAACAGCTACGGGAGTCCGTCATGGAACTTGAATCATTTTCCTATTCCATCTCGCACGATCTGCGTGCACCGGTGCGTGCGATCGATTCATTCGCGAAGATCCTGGCAGACGACGAAGAGCAGAAGCTCAGCGACGAGGGGAAGCGTTTGCTGAAGACCATCCGCAGCAACACGGCGCGGATGGGTAGGATGATCGACGATCTGCTTCAGTTCTCCCGCGCGAGTCGGGCCGAGATCAAGAAGATTCATTTCGACATGAACACGCTTACAGCGAAAGTGCTCGATGAATCATTGGACGGAGAGAAACAACGCTTCTTTGAAACGGTCATTCATCCGCTTCCGGCTGCGGATGGCGATCCGTCGCTGATACGTCAGGTGCTGGTAAATCTGGTGAACAATGCAGTGAAGTTCACGCGCGGAAACGAGATCGCATCCATTGAGATCGGTGGATCCGTGAAAGATGGTGAATGCATCTATTTTGTGAAGGATAACGGCGTAGGATTCGATATGCGGTATGTGGATAAATTGTTCGGTGTATTTCAGCGTCTGCATTCGGCGAGTGAATTCGAAGGAACCGGTGTCGGCTTAGCGATCGTGAACAGAATACTGCAGAAACACTCCGGCAGAATTTGGGTGGAGAGCGTAGTGAGCGTTGGAACAACGTTCTATTTCTCCATACCGGCAGAGAATAAAACAACACAATCGAACGAGTAAGGGAAGAAATGAACAACCATCCGCTTGAGATCATTATTGTTGAAGATGATCAGAACGATTACGAGATCACCACACGCATCCTGAAACGCCGCGGGATGTCCGGCCATGTAGCGTGGCTGAAGGACGGCGAAGAAGCATTGCACTATTTCGATCAGCTCCGCAGTACCATCGGTGCTGAGGGAAAACGCCACCCTCGCATCGTTATTCTGGATATCAAACTGCTGAAGGTCCTCGGTTTTGAAGTGCTGAAAAAGATCAAAGAGGATCCGTTGCTGCAGTATATTCCGGTCATCATTTTTTCCTCTTCGAATCAGGAGCGGGATCTGGTGCTGGCCTCGCAGCTCCATGCGAACAGTTATATTGTAAAACCGGTGGAGTATGACGCATACGCGCAGAGCATCGATGAGATGGTGACGTACTGGATGTTCACCCATAAATTCATTTGACCGCAGGGAAAGAATATGACTACGAACTATCAGATACTGCTGGTGGAAGACAACCCTGACGATGCGGAGATCATCCGGTATGAACTGATGAAATCCGGGATGAAATTCACGATGGAGCGTGTGGATACGGAGAACGACTTTCTGAATCTGTTGAGAGCAAAGAAGTTCGACATTGTGCTCAGCGATTATCATTTGCCGCAGTTCAGCGGACGGAGAGCGCTGCAGCTGTTGATGGAACTGCATCTTGACCTTCCGTTCATTCTTGTCTCCGGAGCGGTCGGCGATGAGATCGCTGTGGAGATGCTCAAGAACGGCTGTGTGGATTATGTACTGAAGGATAAGTTGACCCGTTTACCTTCCGCGGTGGACCGTGCGATACAGGAATCACATCTGCACCGGGAGAAACAGGCCGTGCTCGATGCGCTCAAAGAGAGCGAATTGCGGTTCCGGCGGATCGCCGATAACTCGCCGATGCTCATTTGGATGAGCGACGTGAATAAGAACACTAATTATGTGAACGCGACCTGGTGCCAGTTCACCGGACGGACAGTTGCTGAGGAGATGAAAGACGGCGGGTTCGCATCGGTCCATCCCGAAGATCAGGGAATTTGGCATGACTCATTTGATACGGCTTTCGATCTGCGACAACATTTCAACTGCGAATACCGTATGCGGTTTCATGATGGCTCGTACCGGTGGGTGCTGGACAACGGAGTCCCGAATTATCTGCCGAACGGCGAGTTCATCGGTTATCTCGGTTCATGTATCGATATTACGGAACGAAAACGGACGGAAGAACAACTGCGTGAGAGCGAACGTAAATTCCGTTCACTGTTCGATAATCATTCGGCCATCAAACTGCTGATCGATGCCGAGACCGGCGTGATCTTGGATGCCAATAAATCCGCCGTTTCCTATTACGGATGGACGCATGATGAACTGACAGCGATGAAGATCTTTGATATCAACACGCTTCCGCCGTCAGACATGAGGGAGTATATTCAAAGTGTTGTTCAACACCGGAACGACCACTTCATGACGGCACACCGTCGAAAGAAAGGAACAGACCGGTTCGTTGAAGAATTCAGCAACGCTATTAAGATCAACGGCAAACCGGTGCTGTTTTCCATTATTCATGATGTTACGGACAAGATCCGTTCCGAGGAACAGCTCCGTCTGAACAATGCCGCACTGAAATCCGCGGTGAACGCGATCATGATCTCCAATGCTCAGGGGCGGATCATCTGGACGAATCCGGCATTCGTCGCACTGACAGGGTATCCTCTCGAAGAGATCATCGGCAGGAATCCGCGGGACATTTCACGTTCCGGAAAGCATCCCGATGCGTTCTACGAGACGATGTGGCGCACCATCCTTTCCGGCGAGGTCTGGAAAGGGGAAGTGATCAACCGGCGAAAGGACGGAACGCTGTACTATGAAGACCAGACCATCACACCGCTGATCAATGAGCAGGGGACCGTCACTCATTTTATTGCCATCAAACAGGATGTCTCCGAACGGAAGCAGATGGAAGATTCGCTCCGCCGTTCCACGGAGATGCTCGATAAATTCTTCAATCAGTCGCTCGATGCATGTTATTTTATGCAGTTGAAACGGCCGATCCCATGGACACAAAAAGAACACCAGGAAGAATTCTTCCGAGAGATCTATGAGACCGCATCGATCACCAAAATGAACGATGCGCTCCTGAACCAGTACCGTATCCAACCGGAAGAAGTGCTGGCGATGAGTCCCCGGCTCATGTTCGATGATGAAATCGAAAAAGTGAGAGCACTCTTTACACAATTATTCGATTCGGGTGCGACGTATTATTCCACATCGATGGTAAGAGATTTCGATAAAACGGAGATCGTTGTAGAGGGGAATGCCGTCTGCATCTATGATGAACAGAAACGGATTACCGGCTTCTTCGGCATTCAGCGTGATGTAACACAAAGCGTCAAAGAAAAAGAGGAACTGCAGCAGAATCGGGACCGGTACAAGAAATTCTTCGAAGAGGATATGACGGGTGATTTCATTTCGAAGCCGAACGGGACCGTTGTCATGTGCAATGATTCCTTTGCGCATATGTTCGGTTTCCATTCTGTCCAGGAGGTGTTGACCGTCCGTGCAGAATCACTCTATGTCGATCCGAATGAACGTGTTACGATGATACAGAAACTGAAAGAAGAAAAAAAGATCGAACATTTCGTTCTGCATGGAAAACGGTTGAACGGCCAGGAATTTATTGTCTTGATGACCGCCATCGCTCACTTCGATCAGGACGGAGAGATCATTGAGATCGTCGGATATATTACGGATGACACGCGGCGCCAGGAGATGGAGATCCAGATGATCCAGGCGCAAAAGATGGAGAGCATCGGCGAGCTGGCGAGCGGAGTGGCTCACGACTTCAATAATATCCTCAATAATATCTACGGTTTCAGTCAGCAGCTGGTAAAATACCATACAGATCCTTCCCGCGTGCTTCGGTACAGCGATACGATCGCCAAATCAGCACAACGCGGGACGGATATTGCATCAAAACTCCTGTCGTTCGCCCGTCAAAAAAAGACCGAAACAACGGTCATCTCCGTATCGGATATCGTAAATGATGTCGTACAAATGTGCAATGATACGTTCATGCATTCGATCAATGTCGCTTCCCGGTGTGATGTTTCGCTCTGGAAGGTGCAGGGAGAACGGAGCGGACTGTATCAAATGATGCTGAATATCTGCATGAATGCACGCGATGCACTGCTGGACACAATGGATACTGGTTTTCGCGGGGCTCTGAGTATTGATGTGAAGAACCGTGCCACACCGAATCCTAATCTGCATTGGTTCCGGAATTCGACCCCGTTACAATATGTGGAGATCATTATCAGCGATAACGGACCGGGGATCGCGCAACAGAATATCGATAAGATCTTCGATCCGTTCTTTTCCACAAAAAAATTAGGCACGCAAAAAGGGACAGGTCTTGGACTGACGGTGGTGTATAATATCGTAAAATCCCACCAAGGCGCGATCATAGTAAAAAGCGATATCGGGAAGGGAACGAAGTTCCATATCTATCTTCCGGCGGTAGAATATTCCAATCCGGAAGCTGCGGAAAAGGAAACGGACATATTCAAAGCACGCAACAACGACACGGTGATGCTGGT
>CAIVNT010000001.1 GCA_903907305.1 uncultured Ignavibacteriota bacterium | reverse complement strand
TGACCCACAAGGAATACGCCTATTTGTTCGAGGTAAAAGATGAGACGGACTGGATGTCAAAATACTTTTTTACAGGCGGCATCATGCCCAGCGACCATCTTTTGATGTATTTCGCGAAAGATCTTGCTATTCAACAGCATTGGCAGGTTCCGGGAATCCATTATAGCAAAACGAGCGAAATGTGGTTGAAAAACATGGATGCGCACGAAAAAGAGATCCGGACGATATTCGCTAAAACGTACGGCGGGCAGAATGTGACAAAGTGGTGGAGTTATTGGCGGATTTTCTTTATGTCTTGTGCGGAATTGTGGGGATATCGTAACGGGGAAGAGTGGATTGTGAGTCATTATTTGTTTGAGAAGAAATAGAGTATTGAAAGATTGTGGAAATACAAGATTACAAATTACAGGATTACAAGATTGCAGGATTACAAATTTACAAGATGTCGTAAAAAGGGTTTGCGTAAACTATGATGAAAGTATTTCTTTTTTTAACAGTCGCTTCGCTGATGTTTGCGGAGACACACACGGAGCGATACGTTGGCAGTGCGGTCGATTTGAAATCCGGGAAATTGATCTATACCGAAGAGCATGAAGCGATCTATGAAAACAACGTGAATGTCCGTTCGGTGATCACCTATCGTGATGAGAAGAAGAATGTTATCGGAAAAAAAGAGATCACGTTTGACGGGACATCATCCCTTGCATCGTTCCGACGTGAAGATTTCCGTTTTGGAACTATTGAGTCTGCTGAACCGGTCAGTAACGGTATAAAATTATCGAACAAGATTGACGCCACAGCGGTAATACAAGAAGAGATCGTATCGATCCCGAAGCCGCTGGCAATCGATGCAGGCTTGAATAATCTCGTCCGAAATAATTGGGATGAGCTCTCCCGCGGGGGGAAGGTCACATTCAATCTTGGAGTTCCGTCGCAGCTCGATTATTATCAGTTCCGTCTTGTGAATGTGCGTGACGAGATGCTTTCAGGCAGAAAGACGAGGGTCGTACGCTTTGAATCGGATCATTGGTTCATCCGTCTGTTCGTTGATCCGGTGATCGTTTGGTACGATGATGAAACACAACGCGCCGTGAGATACGAAGGGATCTCCAATCTCTATAATGCTCAGGGGAAAAGTTATGTTGTGAGAGTGACTTTTGACAAGCCGGGACCGTAGGTGAAATACCAAGCTCCAAATTACAAATATCAAATTTCAATTATCAGGACACGTGATATCAGTAAGAAGTATTGAATGGAAAAAGTAGCAATCATCGGAACAGGAATCGCGGGAATGGGCGTTGCTCATTTCCTTCAGCACGATTACGATATTACATTGTTTGAAAAGAATAATTACGTCGGCGGTCATACCAATACGGTGACGGTGGATGAAGAGGGAACGAGCGTCTATGTCGATACAGGATTCATGGTCTTTAATCAGGTGACCTATCCGAATCTTATCCGTCTCTTTTCGGAACTGAATGTTCCGGTAAAAAAGACATCCATGTCCTTCTCCGTGAATCATGTCCCGTCCGGACTGGAGTTTTCCGGCTCCGGATTGAACGAATTGTTTGCTCAGCGCAAAAATATCTTCAACCCACGCTACATCAGAATGCTGATGCAGATCAACCGGTTCAACGAAGAGTGCGCAGAAGTGCTGACCGATCCGCACTATGCTGAGATGACGCTTGGTGAATATGTGAAGGTGAAAGGCTACGGTGAAGATTTCCTCTATAAGTATATCGTCCCGATGAGTTCGGCTGTCTGGTCCACGCCGATCGATCTGATGCTGCAGTTCCCGGCATTCTCACTCGTACAGTTCTTTACGAATCACGGATTCCTCGGATTAAAGACACAACATCAATGGTATACAATTAAGAACGGCAGTCAGTCGTACCGTGAGATATTGATCGAACCGTTCAGAAATAAAATTCATATACACTCACCGGTGGTGAGTGTAGAACGAAACGAACAGACTGCGACCGTAGTACTTGCGAACGGCGAACGCGCTATTTTCGATAAAGTGATCTTTGCCTCGCACGCGGATGAAACGCTCACCATGATCGCACAGCCGACAGAAATTGAGCAACGGCTGTTATCGCAGTTTCGCTATCAGGAAAATATCGCCGTGCTTCATACAGACGAGAAACTGATGCCGAAGACGAAACTTGCTTGGTCCTCATGGAATTACCGGCTGGACGGCGGTAAAAATGGACTTTCTCCAAGCACCGTCTATTGGATGAACGGGCTTCAGCAGGTATCAAAGAAGAAGAACTATTTTGTGAACATCAACGGTGAAGAACTGATCGATCCGCAGAAAGTGCTGAAGCGTATCGTGTATACTCATCCCGTCTATACTGTTGCCGCACAGAAAGCACAGGCGGAACTTCAGCAATTGAATCAGTCCGGACCGCTTTATTACTGCGGCAGTTATTTCAAGTATGGTTTCCATGAAGATGCGTTCACCTCCGGCTTGGAATTAAGTCGAGCATTGTCAAAGCAAAAGATCTGGTCCTAATTTTCACCGCGGAGACCGCAGAGAGCGCCGAGAAAATTGAACGAGTAGTGTTTTCATTTCCTTCTGCGTTCTCTGCGATCTTAGCGGTAATGATTTTGAATATGAATTCATCCTTATACGAATGTACCGTGATGCACCACCGGCTCGAACCACTCAAGAACAGGTTCGTCTATCGGATATTTATGTTCCATTTGGATCTTGATGAACTTGATTTGCTCCACTCGTCGCTTCGATTGTTCAGCCGGAATAGTTTGAACATATTTTCACTGCGGGATTCCGATCATATGGGTTTCGGCAAAGGAACGATCAAAGAGAATGTCATTGAATATCTGCGGCAGAATGGGATCTCTCTTCCCGATGGCAGGATCACACTGGTGACGAATCTGAGAATGTTCGGATATGTGTTCAATCCGGTCTCCTTCTATTATTGTTATGATGCGGCCGGTGATCCGGTCTGTGCGATACCGGAAGTGGGGAATACGTTCGGAGAATTGAAGCCGTATCTGCTGCGGAGAGAAGACAGTGTCGAGAGCGGATTCCGTAAAAAGATTGATAAATATTTTTATGTTTCCCCTTTCACCGATCTTGATACGACGTTCGATTTCAATCTTGGACTTCCGGGAGAGAGGCTTCATGTAACGATCGATGATTATCAACACGGGAAGAAATTTTTTCTGAGTGCTGTTACCGGAATTCGAAAGGAACTGAATGATGCCCGACTGTTGTGGTATGTAGTGCGTTTTCCTTTTATTACACTGCAGGTGATAACGCTCATCCACTGGCAGGCATTGAAACTCTTTCTCAGGAAACTCCCATTTCTTCGAAAAACTGACCACCCCGAATTACAAAAGGAGATAGCTATATGGAACAAGTAAAAGAACGTTCGCTGGCCGGCGTGTTGGCGTCGGGAAGACGGATGTCCGTTTACGAAAAGATCGCATTGAAACTTCTTTATGGTTTAACGAAAGGAAGTCTGACGATTACATTATCCGACGGAGAAGTGCTCCGCATCGGCGAAGAGAATGCTGAAGTGAAAGCAACATTGCGCATCAACAGGCCCGAGATGTTCCGCAAGAGTATACTCTACGGCGATGTCGGATTCGGCGAATCGTATGAAGACGGAGACTGGGATACAGACAGCATCACTACTTTCATCTCCTGGTGGATCCTGAATTACGAGAACAATCCCGCACTCTCGGGGTCGAAACGGAAATTCTCTCCGATGGGTCTGCTGCAGGTCCTCGACCGTGCGTCGCATCTGTTCCGTTCCAATACCAAAGAGGGAAGCCGGAAGAATATTTCCGAGCATTACGATCTGAGCAACGATTTCTATTCGCTCTGGCTCGATCCGTCCATGACCTATTCGTCCGCACATTTCATTAATGGTGCAACAACGCTCGAAGAAGGGCAATTCCAAAAATATGACCGGCTCTGCAGGAAAATGAGGATATCGTCCGATGATCATGTGCTGGAGATCGGCAGCGGATGGGGCGGTTTCGCGGTCCACGCCGTAAAAAAATACGGATGCCGCATTACGACCATCACTATTTCCAAAGAGCAATATGTTTTCGCCAAAGCACGTTTTGAGCGTGAAGGAGTTTCGGACCGCGTGGAGATAAAACTGATGGATTACCGCGACGTGACAGGCGAGTATGATAAGATCGTCTCCATTGAAATGCTTGAAGCGGTGGGACATGAATTCCTGCCGGTGTATTTCAGGAAAGTGCAGCAGCTGCTGAAGCGTGATGGCCTTGCAGGATTCCAGGTGATCACTTCGCCGGACTCACGGTATGATGAATTCCGTAAGGGTGTGGATTGGATACAACGGCGTGTCTTCCCGGGAACACTTCTTCCATCTATCGGCGCGATGAATGCGGCGGTGAACAAAACAGGGGATATGCATCTTGTGGATCTGACGGATTTCGGGAAGGATTATGCGAAGACCCTTTCGTTATGGCGTGAGATGTTCAATAAAAAGATCGGACAGATCAAAGAACTCGGATTTGACGAAAGCTTCATCCGTAAATGGAATTATTATCTCAGTTACTGCGAGGCAGGATTTGCAATGAAGAATATTTCCGTCGTGCAGATGATCTATTCGCGGCCGAATAATTTGAATTCCTGACCAATGGATCAGTTAAGTATTTAAGCAAGTAAGAAGTTCAGGTAATAAGAAGGGACGGGTTTCATGAAACACTTCATCATTTCCATGTTGCTGTTAAGCGGAGGTACGATCTGTATGGCTATCGAAGAACCATCATATAAAGTGCTCAAGAGCGACGGTAAGATCGAGATACGGGAATATCAGTCCTACATTATTGCGGAGACATTCATTTCCTCTCCTGATATGGATGACGCTTCGACAGCGGCGTTCAAAAAACTATTTAAATACATCTCGGGAAACAATAGTTCCAAGAGTGATATCGCGATGACTGCGCCAGTGACAACGACCCGTTCTGAAAAGATCGAAATGACCGCACCAGTTTCCACAACACGAACTGCCGATGGATACACTGTTGCCTTCACATTGCCAGAGAAATATTCTCTGGCTACATCGCCGATACCGACAGATTCAGCAATTCATCTTCGCGAAATTCCTTCCCGCATAGTCGCAGTCATCCGATTCTCAGGACGATGGACCGAGTCTTCCATGAGTGATCATGAGCAGGAACTACTTCAGTGGATGAAGAACAATGGATATATTCCCGGCGGGATTCCCGTCATTGCCCGTTACGATCCTCCTTTTATGCCATGGTTCCTGCGAAGGAATGAGGTACAGATCGAGATGACGAAATAAAACCGTTCACAGTATTTGGAACTAAAAAAAAAATCCCGT